>JASFEV010000006.1:0-40051 GCA_050124655.1 Desulfobacterales bacterium | reverse complement strand
CACCTGGCTGGTTTCAAATGCCTTACGGAAATAATCGTCCAGCAACCGGGTATGCTGCCTCAAAAAATCGGGTTCTTTGCCCTTTAAAAGGCGTGCGATGAGCCCCTTGGTTTTTTGCTGCAGTTGTTTGGCGGTTTTTTGGTGGATAGGGTTCATCATACCGTTGCTTTATGTTGATTAAATGCGTCAACGACCACCCGCACGGCGGGTGGCTTGGATTTTACCGCCATTGGCGGTAAAAGACAGGGGCACGAAGTGCCCCAATCGTTGAAAATAACGCGGTTAAACCGGGTGCAAAGTCCCGCCGTGGCGGGATTAGGGAAACCCAATCATTTTTTGTTCAGCAACATGTATGCCATGGAAGCACTTATTGCAAAAAATAATGTAAATACAGGTGGTTAAAAAATGTGTGCTCAATGTGGGAGGGGCCGGGCTGTTACAAATTTGCTATAAAATGAAGAAAAATATTACAAAAATGTAATATTCAATTTTTAAAATATTGTCACTATCAATTTACAGTAGTAGGTTGTCGCTTGAAAATCGTAAGGATGCAGCGCATCTAAAATGGATGGCGCACTTAATTTCGGTTGGCTGCTAGACAACGGTTCGAAGCACTTTGACCATCAAGGTACGCCCACGATCTCAAGATCATCACAGGCTTTATCCACACCACCTCTGAACGGCTGCTCAACATCCGGTTGGGAATTATAAAAATAGCGCAAACGGGCATGTGCCGTCTGGATGCGTTCGGTTTGACCTTGATTAATTTTGCCCTGCCAGATGAGCGGGCCCATATTGCCGTCGTTATCCAGCTCAAAAACTTTCAGATAGACATCACCGATGGCGGCCTTAAGATAGCAGGCACCTGTTTCGGGCTCAACATCAGGTCCATTCGCACAGCCGGCAAGCATGATAGCCAATAACATGATGGCCAAACGTCTATCGAAACGGGTCATTTCATTTTCCTTTACATCTGAATTTTGCAAGGGCCTTCCAGAGGCGGCCCGATTGCTGTCCTATTATGTTGATTTTGAATGTGTTCTCTGCTTCACTTTGGTTTTCATAAAATGACCAGGGCCTCAATCAGGGTACTAGGACGGTGTTTAGGTTATTACACCATCGATCGCCTCCGCCGCTGAGGGGCTGGTCCTCATCAGGCTGAGCATTATAATCATAGCGAAAGCGGCCGTGGGGCACAGTGATCTTTACCGATTCATTTTGATTAATTCGGCCCTGCCAGATCTGCGCTCCCTGATTGCCGTCACGGTCCAAATCATAAACAATGACAAAGACATCTTGATTTGTTGCTTTCAGATAACAGGAACCTTCTTCCGCAAACGCATCCTGACCGGCGAAAAAACCGATGAACAGCAAAGAAAGACAGGCGAAGGGTAAGATCCAGAAAATTTTTCTCATCTTTTCTCCTTTCTAAAAATCGACGCTTTCTTCAGATCCATACCGCTTGCTTAAGCACTAAAGGATACCCCAGCACAGATCCTATGTCAAAGATAACTTTTTGGTCATATTCACGTCATGTTGCGGCGAAACAGGTGTTCTATGATTCGCGACAACGACAGGGGTAATCGTTCATTAAACTTATAGAGGAGGTAAAAACATGAAACCGAAAAAAGCATTTAACAAACCGATTGCCATTATGGTGGCGGCCCTTCTGATTTTCGCATCCGGCCTTCAGGTTGCGACGGCCGCCAAAAACGCACCGGTGCGGATGATACCGGAAAATTTCAGCGTCCTTGCGAAGGACGTCAGTCCGGCCGTGGTCCACATCCGGGTGGAAAAGACGGTCCAGGGGGGCGCTGCGGGGCGGCATCACTTTGGAAACCAGCCCTTTCAAGGGGATGATCGTTTCAAAGATTTTTTTGATGAATTTTTTGGCGGCAGAAACCCGCGTGAATTTCATCAACGTAATCCGCATGACTTTAAGCAAAAAGGTTTAGGTACCGGATTCATCATTGATCAGGACGGCTATATCGTCACCAATAATCACGTGGTCAAAGATGCGGATCAGATCACAGTCGTGTTTAACGATGAACGTGAATTTGATGCTGAAATTGTGGGGCGCGACCCGCATACTGATCTGGCATTGATCAAAATAGACGCTAACAAAGATCTGCCGACGGTGCGCCTTGGCAGCTCCGACAAGCTGCAAGTCGGTGAATGGGTGGCGGCCATTGGCAGCCCCTTTGGTCTGGAGCAAACCGTTACCGCCGGCATCGTCAGTGCCAAAGGCCGGGTGATCGGTTCCGGTCCCTATGATGACTTCATTCAAACCGATGCATCCATCAACCCGGGCAATAGCGGCGGGCCCCTGATCAACATGAATGGGGAGGTCGTTGGCATTAACACCGCCATTATCGCTGGTGGTCAGGGCATCGGGTTTGCCATTCCCATTGATTTGGCGACAGGTGTTATCAAACAATTGAAAGCTGATGGCGAAGTGACCCGCGGCTGGCTGGGGATCACCATTCAGGATCTGAAAGGGGACCTGGCAGAATACTATGGTGTTAAGGACAAAACCGGTGTGTTGGTGGCCAGTGTGATCCCCGGTGATCCGGCCGATGAAGCCGGGATCAAAGCCCATGACATCATCCTCGAGGTCAACGGTGAAAAGGTTAAGACCAGCCGAAATTTAACGGCTAAATCCGCAAAATTGGCGGTCGGCGATAAAGCCAGCGTAACGGTATTGCGCGACGGCAAGGAAAAGACCCTCAGCGTCAAGGTGGGGAAAAGACCCTTGACCCTTGCTGCAACCGATGCGCCTCAGCACAAAAAAGAGACCGAATACGGATTTCAAGTGGCGGATCTAACACCGGAAATGGCCCGTCGGTTTAACATGGAAGAGAATAAAGGCGTCGTGGTTGTTGGTGTGAATGCCAACAGCAAAGCGGACAAAGCGGGTATCCAAAAGGGGGATCTCATTTTAGAGGTCAACCGTCAGGATGTCGAATCCGTCAGCGAATTTAAAAAGCTGATTCAAGACGATGAAGGCGCTAACGGAATCGACTTGCTCATCAAACGCATACAGGCCGGTTATGTGGTGATTCACCTGGTATAACTGCGAAACATGAATTTGGACCGGGTCTGATATGCTCAGGCCCGGTCGGTTTCAAGCGACCGGTATGTGTTCGGGTAGGGCTCATTAAAAAAATTTCCCACTCCCTTTATTCGCATTATTGCGCAGGGGAAGAATATCTCCTCCTTCTAGTCGTCAAGCCATTCCCCTGTCAATCTCATGGCGGGTGGGGGAGTGGGGAATCCAACTGTCATAGAAAAGACGCCTCAGGAACCCGCTGATTCAGGCAGCACTGATCTGCCGACTGACCACGGTCCTGTCAACGTCTCAGAAGGGGTATTACGATGACCAAAGCATTTTGTATAAAAGCCAAGTTTGACAGTGGTGATGATACACCAGCGCTAATGGCCGGTATTTCTGAATCCATGGCTGTGAAGATGGTCTCCGACGTTTCCCAACTTGCCAGGCGGCGTTCAACACCGGATTGGATTGGGCCGCTGAAACCGAGAGAAGATTTCAGCGAATCTTCAGAACCGGATTGGGTCACCCAGCCGATGACCCGCTATTTTCAAAATATTGGCTGCTACAGGCACTTAAGCGCACAAGATGAGATCGCCATCGCCAAAGCCATTGAGCAGGCGGAACTTGACGTATTGCGGACTATTTTGAAATCAGACATTGCCGTGGATCATCTGGTTGACTATGGCAGGCAGATTGAAAACAATCGAAGAGCCCCCAGCAAAATTCTGATAAACGTTCATAAACGGGGAGATCGGTTGGCTGCTAAAGAAAAAGTCAATTCCTTTTTAAAAGCCATCCGCAAGCTTGGCAAATTGAATACCGCCGTAAGGCAAACCCGGACCGCTCTGCTTGCTGCAGGATTGAAACCGGGTGAGCGACAGTCTCTGCAGGCAACATTAAGCCGCCGCTGGAATCAAATGTTTGATGTTTTAAAAGACTGGCGCTTTGAACTGCATGTCTATGATGACGTTGAAAAAAAGATTCGCACTCGGCAAGCTTCGCCGGATGTACACTTTCATCAGCAGATGCTGACCCGCATCGCTTTCAGTCGCGCAAAGATCAATGCCCATCGCAGCCAACTGATCAACGCTAATTTGCGACTGGTGGTCAGCATTGCCCGACGTTATGAACGACGGGGAATGTCTTTAACGGATCTGATCCAGGAGGGTAATACCGGCTTGATCCGGGCAGCCAGCCGCTATGAATACCGCCGCGGGACACGCTTCAGCACGTGCGCCGTTTGGTGGATTCGACAGGCCATTTTGCGTGCCATTTATAATCAGGCCAGAACGATCCGTCTTCCGATTCATATCAGAGAACGGTATCGCAATATTCAAAAGACGGCCAACAGCATGCAGCACGGAAGTAACGGAAATGAAACCATTGAAGAACTCGCTGATCGAAGTGGGATGGATTGCGATGAAGTTGACCGCATTTTGGCTATTGCCGGAGAGCCGCTTTCGCTGGATGCTCCCTTGAATTCCCAGGCGACACGCTTTTTAGGTGACGCTGTTGAAGACAGTGAGTTGAAGGATCCTTTCACGGCTGTGGTCAGCCGCAACCTGGCGGAGAAAACCCGTAAAGTTCTTTCGGTGTTGACGCCGCGGGAAGAAAAAATTTTGCGAATGCGATATGGAATCGGTGAGAAGACAGATCACACCCTGGATGAAATCAGCCGGGAGTTTAACATTACTCGCGAACGTATCCGCCAGATTGAGGCGAAGGCGCTGCAAAAGTTGCAACAATCAAAACACAGTCGCAGTCTCAGGTCCTTTATCGATCATTAATGACCTGAATCTTGCATGGAAAGTGATGGGACTCGTGCAAAATCCGGGAATTCATTTAAGGATGGCCTAAAAAGGTATTCCAGATTTTTTTTACGCGGTTGCGCAAGTGACTGAATTTTTCTTCTGGGGCCCGGGCCGGCTTTTCCTGAAGACTGGCCTGATGGGCTGCTGCCCGATAAATCAGATATGCATGCTTTAAAATGTGGGCCGTATATTCATCGATGGCGCCGGTTGCAATCAACGTCTGAATCAGACGCACATTATCGGTCCATTGCAACAGGGCCGGATATTCATGTGATTTGAGCAGCACCAGATATTGCACCAAAAATTCGATATCGACCATGCCGCCAGTGTCCTGTTTGAGATCAAATATTCCGGTCTCGGGTTTTAACAACTCCTGGCGCATTCGCTGGCGCATGCGGATGACTTCTTGCTGTAATTTGCCCTTATTGCGCGGACGGGCCAGAACCGCCCTGCGGGTTTTTTTGAAATGATCGATGAGCAGCGGATCTCCCAGTATGGGCCGCGCTTTTATCAGCGCCTGATGCTCCCAGGTCCACGCCTGGTGTTGTTGGTAATCACGAAATCCCTCTGCATGGCTGACAAGCACACCGGCCCCTCCACTGGGACGCAGGCGCATGTCGATTTCATACAGTTTGCCTGCCCGGGTGTGGGCGGTTAGGATATGAATCACCCGCTGTCCAAGACGATTGAAAAATTGGGCGCTGTCAATAATATGCTGGTCACCTTGTGTTTTATCACTGCTGCCGGAATGCAAAAATACCAGATCCAAGTCTGAGCCATAACCCAGTTCCAGCCCACCGAGTTTGCCGTAGGCGATCACCGCAAAGCCGCTATCGCCCATTTTGCCGTTCAACTCGCAGCGCGGCGCGCCGTGTTTGGTGCACAGATGCGCATAGGCGATTTCAACAACCTTCGCCAGTACCGTTTCAGCAATACCTGACAGATGGTCGCTGACGCGCATCAACGGCAGTGCACCGGTCACATCAGCTGCTGCAACCCGCAGGACGTTAACTTCCTTAAATATGCACATCTGCTCGATCTGATATTCCAGGTCATCTGCCGGTTCGCCGCGTATTCGCCGTTTGAGGTCAGCCTCGATCTGTGCGATATCCGGCGGTAAATACAATGTGCGCGGATCTAAGAGTTCATCTAATAGCACCGGGTGTAAGGCCAGAAAGGAGGCGATCCAGGAGCTGGCCTCTGTCAGTTGAATCAGGTGCGTCAGCACATCCGGGTTTTCAAGCAGGAGTGCAAAATAACTGATCCGGCCGCCGATCGATTTTATCAGGTCAACAATCCGGCTCAGCACCGCCTCGGGCCTTTTGGCGCTGCCAACACTTTTGAGTACCTGCGGGATTAATTTTTCAAGGCGCTGCTGTCCCTTTGATCCGATTTTATCCGGGCTGAGGGCAGCGCTTAAATAGTTTAATAACCGCAAGACTTCCTGTGGTTGTTCGTAGCCGATATCTTTAAGCACGCTTTCGGCCGGTCCATTGCTGAACAGGCCTTGCCATATTCCCAACAATTTTTTGTCTGTTGTTTGTTTATTGGTTTCGGCATCTTGGGTTTCCAACAGCATCTGGAAATGACGGTGAACATTGTTGCGATATGTTTCCAGCTGTTGCATAAATTCAGAACTGTCACGGAAGCCCATGGCGATGGCCAGACGGGCCTGATCCACCGGATCTGAAGGCAAATCGTGGGTTTGTTGATCGGCAAATTCTTGTAGGCGATTTTCGGTATCTCTGAGAAAAACATAAGCGGCCCTGAGATCATCTCCCACTTCCTGCGGAATGTGGTTTTCGCGCACGAGGATGCGGAGTACTTTTTGAATGCTGCGCTCCTGAAGATCAGGCGTCACACCGCCGCGAATCAGTTGAAACATGTGACCAAAAAATTCGATTTCCCGAATGCCGCCCCGTCCCAATTTAATATTATGCTTCATCCCCTTGCGCTGTACCTCGAGGGAAATCATCTGTTTCATTTCCCGCAAAGAATCAAAGGCTCCATAATCCAGATAGCGGCGGTATATAAATGGATTTAATCGTTTCAACAATTTCTTGCCGGCTTTTTTATCGCCGGCCACCACCCGTACGCGAATCAAGGCATAGCGTTCCCACTCGCGGCCCTGTTCCTGGTAGTAATTTTCCAGGGCGTCAAAATGCATGACCAGCGGGCCGTTTTCACCGTAGGGTCGCAACCGCAAATCGGTACGGAACACAAATCCATCCGCAGTGGATCGGCTGAGAACCTGCATCAGCTGGCGGCCCAGACGCGTGAAAAAATCATCATTACTCACGGTTCGCGGCCCCCCATTTGTTTGGCCTGCTTTTGGGTAAGCGAAGATCAGATCGATATCGGAGGAAAAGTTTAACTCCCGCGCTCCCAGTTTGCCCAGGCCTAAAACAACCAGTTGTTGACGCGAACCATCTGCGGCTGTTGGCGCACCATATTGATCGGATAACCAGCGGGTGAGGATTTCCGCTGTCTGCGCAAGGCAGGTGTCCGCCATGCTGGAAAGATCGGCCACCGTTTCCGCTAAATTGCTCCAACCGCAAAGATCCCGGAAGGCAATTCGCAGCATTTCCCGGCGCCGGTAGATGCGTAAATATCGGCTTAAAGCTGCCTCATCTTTTATATGGGAAAGGGTGGTTTTTAATTTTTGATCATAGTCTTTCAGAGCATAGCGACGCTGTAAATCGCCGCTGTCGATCAGGTCGGAAATCAAAGCGGGGTCGCGAATGCCGTTTTCGGCAACAAAATTGCTCAGTGCCAGCACGCGCTGAAGGGCTGTCAGAATTTGCGGATCTTGCGGAAGATTGAGCTTGGCTTTTTTAGCTGAATTTTTAAACGCCTCCCACTTTCTTTGCATGTCCGGTATGAGTATGTCGGGCAGGTCGTTTATCGATTTCATATCAAAATTGTTTGGCATAGGGCACAGGGCATAGCGCAAAGCGTAAGTGACGAATCAGCTTTCAACACTATGCGCCATGCCCCATGCGCTCTGCTATTTTATATACCCCCATTCCACTAAACGGCGATAGGCGTGCTGGGCATATTGGCCCTGTTGTACCATTTGTAGAAAGCGCTGATAATGCTGGGCTGCCTGCTCGGTGTTGTCCATGCCTTCCTGGCAATAGCCCTTAAAAAAGAGGGTGTTTGGATTTCCCGGCAGCAGTCTATCAAAGGTGTTGAATTCTTCGTAGGCGCCCTCGAAATCTTTTAGCTGTATTTTGGAAAAGCCACTGAGATGATAGGCCTGGGCTTCTTGAGGGTACGCTTTTTGGGCCATTTCGGCATACTGGCGGCCGACGGCATACTTTTTCTGGGCTAGGTTGCTAATAGACATCTGGCACAGAGCGACATAATCGTTGGGTGCTTTTTTCAATGCCCGGTGATAATGATCACCGGCGGCATCGTATTTCCGCTGGGCCAATAATTTATCGCCTTTTTGAATCTCTTCGATCGCTGTTTTTTTAGCCCGTAGACCGGCGGTATGATCCATATAGCGTTCCCGATTTAGCGGTCCGTTTTGAGCAGACGCATATTGGCTGTTGGCCATCTGAACGGCGGTATCATAGCGCTCCTGGCTCATAGGGTGGGTGGCGAACAATAAGTCCACCGTGGTGGATTTATGTTTTGACATGCTGTTGAGCATCTCCATCAGACCGATAAATCCCTCGGATCCATAGCCGGCACCCACCATGTATTCCATCCCGAGGGCGTCTGCTTCGCGTTCATTGTCACGGCTGTACCTTGCCAGCAAAGCACCGGCACTGATCTGGCCCAGTTGGCCGGCCAGATCTCCCAGAGCCGCGCTCTGGGTCCCGGCGAGCACTGAAACGCCACCGACCACCGCCTGGGTGAGCATACCTTTTGACATCTGTTCAGCCGAATGGCGGGCATTGACGTGACCCAGTTCGTGGCCCAGCAGGGCGGCCAGCTCGGCCTCGTTTTCCAGCGACAGCATAATGCCGCGGGTGGCGGCGATAGTGCCGCCGGGAAACGCATAGGCATTGACATAAGTCGCGTTGACCACTCGAAACGAATAGGGCATATGGGGTCGATGGGATTTGGCCGCCATCTTGGTGCCCACCTGGCTGACATAGCTGTTTAATTGGCTGTCCTGAACCGCACCGTAATCGCTGGAAATCTGTATGGGCGAATACTGCTTGTCGATTTGAATTTCAGTATCCTCCGATACCAGCATGAGTTGCTGTTTGCCGGTGACCGGGTCCGTGGCGCATCCGAAAACATAGCCGGCAGCAGTCATGGATGTCAGCCACATGAATTCGCGGCGGGTCAAGCAGCGTGCGATGGGTATTCTAAGAAGCTTGGATGGCATATTCATCTCCTCCATAGGTTGAGCATTTTTCATTAAAATCGCCGGAGTGATGGAGTAATGGAGTATTGGAGTGATGGACGGAATTGGATGGATTCTGTTTTAACATTTTTTCCCAATACTCCAGTCCGGCCTTCGTAGCCGATGCTACTTCGGCGGAGTAGGCCACTCCAGTACTCCAACACTCCTGGACATTTAAATTCATTAGAGCCCGGGAAGTTTCTGCAATCAGATGACCTGATAATTGAAAGCGGCTATTTGGGTAATCGCGCTAAAGATTGGACCTTTAAATGGTGTCTATATAAAATAAAGACACAGTCTTGTCAAAATATATCCAATGGTGATGATGGCATAATCTATCCGCCAAAATCTTACAATTTTGTAAGATTATTGCATGACAGGTAACATTTATGTATGATATTGAGCTGTTAAATTTTCAGCCTGTGCATACATCCAGGCTTTGCGGGCATCTACGGCGCCATACATGTGGCACGATCATTGCGAATAGATCAGGGTACACCGGGTGTTCGCCTATTTTTGCTTTTTGATGACGGGACGCGCTTCATATCAATTTTTTGTTTTTCATATTGAATTTATATGATATAAGCGACGGATTGATAAAGCCCGGCGGATTTTAGAAAGGGGGGCTTTAAGCGAAGTTTAAAAGGAGGGAGACGCCACATTTAATGACTCCCAAGTGGGATTAATTTGATGTGTTAGCCGGCATTGTAACAAACTAAACATTTACTCCCGGTCAAGAATCGGGAACCATTCCCATATGATGCCCCGCATATTTCCTGGCGGGTTCCATGGTTTCTGAAGATTTCCCCGGGACCCGCTCGACGCCTCCCATAAACTCCCGTAAATATTCAGATGATGAAACGATGGACACCATAACTTGAACCTATCTCAAAAATAGTAGATCACGTCCAAGGATCCGCCTGCGGCGGATTAGATGTATTTTTGAGATAGGTTCTTGCAGCGTATCCTGCCTGAAGCGATAACCAGACCGATCCGAACACTTTAGCGACCACGCATCAACGCCATCGCTTGGGCGATTGTATCCCTGTCGGGGGCACCCCGACAGGATTTTTCATCTTTAACAAAAAGGAGATTGATCCCCATGTGTCGCTTATTTGCCATTACCAGCCAGGAGCCGTTATCACCGATGGTCGCTCTGAAGGCGCTTGATGTGATGCGCGAAGGGCATGATTGTTCGGGTGTCGGCATTTTCCTGCGTGATCTGGCCGGCCCATTTGAAGAGATTAAGGATGCGCCCATATTATCGGGAATATTCAGCGATAAGGGCTTAAAACGACTGGATACCTTCATGATGGATATCGGCTTTATGACCAAATATAAAATTTCGGTCAAATTGCCCAAGGTCCCGCCACCCGGGGTTCCGAAACGGGATGTCTATCTGATTCGGGCTTATGAATATCCGGAAGAGTGGGAGGATCTGAGCCAGTCCCAGCTTTACGACCAGCTGCTTAAAATCAGGCTTCAGCTCAGAGCAATGGGTGAGGAGAAAAAGGACATGATCGTTTTTTCCTTCTGGCCGGATGTGATTATGATCAAAGAAATCGGAGATCCCATGCTGGTTGCCGAGCACCTGAATCTGGACCGCAAAGAGCTTTATGCCAGGGTGATTATGGCCCAGGGGCGGCAGAACACCAACTATGCCATTACCCTGTATGCCTGCCACCCCTTTTTCATCCAGGGCTACGCGACCATGACCAACGGCGAAAATACCGCCTTTGTTCCGATTCGATCGTTTTTAGAGTCCAGAGGATTTGAAGGCTATACCGGCTATCAATCCGATTCAGAGGTGTTCACCCATATTCTGCATTACACGCTTAACAAACTCGGGCTCAGCCTTAAGACCTATAAACATATTATCACACCGCTGCAGGATAAAGACCTGCGCGATCATCCCAACAGCCATTTTTTAAAGAATCTGAAGCAAACCTGCCGGCCGTTGATCATCGACGGGCCCAACTGCGTCATTGGCTGTCTGCCGGACCATAGCGTGTTTATGGTGCAGGATCGTAAGAAACTTCGGCCGGGCGTTGTCGGCGGCAAACCCGGTGTCTATGCCTTTTCTTCAGAACTGTGCGGCCTGGACGCTGCCATCCCGAATCGGGATAAGAGCAAAGATTTTCAACCGATGCATCTGGACACGGCTTATGTTGGTCCGGGGCGTCAGGAGGTGTCGTTATGGAACCAGAAAGACCCATTGCCCCTTCCACTCTAAGTGTCAAAGATCTACCGTGGCAGATCTTATGGGATATAGAAAAATGTAGCCTATGCGGCAAATGTACGGCGGTGTGCCCGGTAAACGCCATAGAGCTGGGGGTATTTCGCAAGCGCAAACTAGAGCCCCCCACCGATATTACCCAGCAGACGGCCACGGATTTTAAAAGCTATTACGGCATCCGACAAAAAACAGATCCAGCATACCGATGCGTGGGTTGTGCCATGTGCACCATGGTCTGCCCCAATGATGCCATCGTGCCCTGTCGCACGGATGAGGCAGATAAACTTAAATTTCACGTCGATCAGGGCGGTCAGCCCCGCAGACGGGGCGGGCGGCGCAATGTACCGGGGGGAGTGCTGGACCGCTTGAAGTTTATCCGGATATCGATGCTAACCGATCCAGCCCTGGACGCCGGTCGCCATGAATTTGAACTGCGCACTCTGTTGGGACGCGTATTGCCGCCCGAAGAAAATTTAAAATTTCTAGGCGTCAATGGCTGGATTCCGCCGGTGCGTGAAATCTATCCGCTGATGATCGGCGCTATGTCGTTTGGCGCCTTGTCACCCACCATGTGGGAAGGGCTCCAGATGGGGGTAGCCTATCTCAACGAAGAACTCGGGATGCCGGTGCGGGTCTGTACCGGCGAAGGCGGCTGCCCGCCACGCTTGCTTCGGTCCCGGTTTTTAAAATATGTCATTTTACAAATTGCCAGCGGTTATTTCGGCTGGGATGAAATTATTCATGCGATCCCCAAAATGAAAGAAGACCCCTGCGCCATCGAAATCAAGTACGGTCAGGGGGCCAAGCCCGGAGATGGTGGATTGCTGATGTGGTACAAAGTCAACAAACTGATTGCCGCCATTCGGGGTGTGCCCACGGGGGTGAATTTGCCGAGTCCGCCCACTCACCAGACCAAATACTCGATTGAAGAATCGGTAGCCAAAATGATCCAGTCCATGTACATGGCCTGGGGATTCCGGGTGCCGGTCTATCCGAAAATATCCGGCACTTCGACGGCGCTGGCGGTCTTAAACAACCTGACCCGTAATCCTTATGCTGCGGGGCTGGCCATCGACGGTGAGGACGGGGGTACGGGCGCCGCCTATAATGTGTCCATGAATCACATGGGGCATCCCATCGCCAGTAATATTCGCGACAGCTATTTGACACTGGTGGAATTGGGCATGCAAAACCAGCTGCCGCTGATGGCCGGCGGGGGTGTCGGCAAATCGGGAAATTTGGCGGCCAATGCGGCTGCGCTGATTATGCTGGGCGCCAGCGGGGTGCAAATCGGCAAATATGTCATGCAGGCGGCAGCCGGATGTCTGGGATCCGAATCTGACCGCTGCAACATCTGCAACATCGGCCTGTGTCCCAAGGGAATCACCTCCCAGGATCCGAGGTTGTACCGTCGGCTTGACCCCGAGCAGGTCGCCCAGAGACTGGTCGATCTGTACCTAAGCTTTGACACCGAGCTGAAAAAAATCGTGGCGCCGCTGGGGCGATCTACCTCATTGCCCATCGGCATGTCCGATGCGCTGGGCATCGATGATCCCAATATAGCGGAGCGGCTTAATATCAAGTATGTTGTTTAAACTTAAATTTTAGGCATTTTAAACACTGCCAACTTTAGGCATTATCGCGTTTGGAGTTCTCAAATGGATAACCAACAGGCTGACAAAAATAAACTGCCGCGGGTCATATCGGGTCATTTCGGCGGTAAGCGGGTGGAATCCAGAGTTCTGGAAGAGCAGATCCAGGATGCGGTATCACGAGGCCAGCGTTCACTTGAAATCCAGGCCTATGGGCAGCATGGCATCGGCGGCCGGCTCTGGGCCGCAGGAGCTGAATGCATTCAAGTTAAAATAACCGGCCACCCCGGCCAGCGGGTGGGCTCGATGGGCTATCCCAACACATTGATCGAAGTGTTGGGGCCGGCCTCAGACGATGTGGGTTGGCTGAATGCCGGGGCCGAGATTGTCATTCACGGAAATGCGGGCAACGGTTGTGCCAATGCCATGGCCCAGGGCAAAATTTCCATCGCGGGCAACATCGGTGCCCGCGGCATGACGATGACCAAACATAATCCGCGCTTTGCACCGCCCGAGCTTTGGGTGCTGGGTTCGGCCGGCGATTACTTCGGTGAATTTATGGCCGGGGGAATTGCGGTGATATGCGGCCATGAGGCCCAGAATTTCGACAATGTTCTGGGTTATCGGCCCTTTGTCGGAATGGTCGGCGGGAAAGTGTTTTTTCGCGGATCCCATGCCGGCTACAGTCAAAACGACGCCAAATTGATTCCGATCAGTGAGGCCGATTGGGACTGGTTAACTGAGAACCTGAAAAGGTTTTTGCAGCGAATTGATCGATCCGAACTGCTCAAAGCGTTTTGCGACAAAGCGCAGTGGCAGCTCCTGGTGGCCCGCAGCGCGCAGGAAAAAGTGTCCAGCCCGATGCGATCCATGGCGGCCTTTCGATCGGACGTTTGGGAAAAAGAGCTGGGCCAGGGCGGCTTAATCGGCGATCTGACCCAACTGGATCGAACCCCGATCCCCCTGATCACCAACAGTTTGCTGCGGCGCTTTGTTCCCGTCTGGGAAAACCGCAAATATGCAGCGCCCTGTGAGGCCACCTGCCCGACCGGCATTCCCGTGCAGGAAAGATGGCGCCTGATTCGTGAAGGTCGCGTGGATGAGGCTGTCGATCTGGCGTTGGGCTATACACCCTTTCCGGCATCGGTTTGCGGTTACCTGTGTCCCAACCTGTGTATGCAAGCCTGCACCCGACAGATTTCAGCCCTGGCCCCGGTGGATGTCACCCAGCTGGGTCAGGCGAGCCTCAAGGCCAAATTGCCCGATCTTCCGCCGGAAAGCGATAAAAAAATCGCGATTGTCGGCGGCGGGCCGGCCGGGATTTCGGTGGCCTGGCAGCTGCGTCAGGCCGGGCACCAGGTCACGATTTACGAGGTCGCCAAAAAGCTGGGCGGAAAAATAACGCGCCAGATTCCCGCAAGCCGCATCCCGCAGGAGGTTATCACCGAAGAAATGCGGCGGATCGAAAAAGTGATTCCACGGATCAACCTTCAGCAACCGCTGGGAGCCGAAGATATCACCCGGCTCAAAGACGATTTTGACTTTGTTGTCATTGCCACCGGCGCTCAGAAACCCAGGCGCCTGCCGATACCCGGCAATGAGAAAGCGGTGACTGCATCTGATTTTCTGGAAGATGCCAAAGCTGGCAAAGCCAAAGTGGGCAAACAGGTTGTCATTGTTGGTGCCGGCAATGTGGGCTGCGATGCGGCCGCCGAGGCCCATCGCCTGGGTGCGCGTAACATTACCCTGCTGGATATTCAGGAGCCGCTGTCTTTCGGCAAAGAAAGGCAAACTGCTGAGGCGGTGGGCGCTGAATTCAAATGGCCGGTCATTGCCGAAGAAATTACCGCCAACGGCGTTAAACTATCCACAGGAGAAGAGCTGCCGGCCGATACGGTCATTGTTTCCATCGGTGACGTGCCGGATCTTGAATTTATTCCTGCAAGTGTGCGGACCGAAAACGACTTTGTTAAAGTCAACGACAACTATCAGACGTCAGATATGCAAATTTTTGCCATCGGCGATGTGGTTCGCCCGGGATTGCTGACCGAGGCCATTGGCTCAGGCCGTATTGTGGCCCGTACGATTTGCGATATAATAGAGGGCAAACGACCGGCTTTCGAAAAGCGCGCCATGATCGATCGCCAAAGGGTAACCCTGGAATATTTTGATCCGCGAATTACCGAGTTTGCCGATCTGGATCATTGTGGATCGCAATGCTCCTCCTGCGGCGCCTGCCGGGACTGCGGCATCTGTGTTTCCGTATGCCCCCAGGCGGCCATCAGCCGCAAAGCGCTTGAAAATAACAGCTATGAATACGTCGTGGATGAAAACCTGTGCATCGGTTGCGGCTTTTGCGCCGGCGCCTGCCCGTGTGGGGTGTGGGACTTGGTCGAAAACACCCCAATAGAGTAGGTTTCCAATCCCTAAATGGCTCTTTTTCCGATGAGCTGTGTTCTCCGCGGATTTCAGCCTGCAACGTACTTCAAGTACGCTGCAGGCTAAAATCCTTGTGCGGCCTGGCTCATCGAAAAAACCCCTCATTTATGGATTGGAAACAAATTTTTTTTAAGATAGCTTCACATTCATTATTTTATGCTTTGGAAACAACTTGAGGGTATGCTTTGATTAAACATCTAAGATTTTATGGTTGAGTTTGTAGCCCGTTTGCCGGTTAAAAAATTAGCATCGGTGATCTTTCATATTTTCATCGGGCCCAACCGGCTCAACCGGCAACCGGCCAACCGGATTTACGGATTGGAAACTATTTCAAGGTATGCTTTAATTAAAATTCGATAATTGAATTTGGCCAAACACCAAACACGAAACACTAAACACCAAACACGAAACACGAAACACGAAACACGAAACACCAAACACCAAGACTTATGGATGCATTACTAGCTTTAGAGGACGGTCGCACGTTTCCCTGCCGGTCCTTTACCGGCCCGGGGCAAGCCACCGGTGAGGTTGTTTTTAATACCAGCATGACCGGTTATCAGGAAGTCCTCACCGACCCTTCATACAGTGGGCAAATGGTGGTCATGACCTATCCGCTGATCGGTAATTACGGGGTTAACCCGGAGGACATTGAATCCGATCGCATACAGGTGGCCGCTTTTATCATCAGAGAATATCAGCCCTATCCCAGTAATTATCGTGCAACGGCAAGTTTGGCCGATTACCTCATCGACCATGGTATTATGGGTGTCGAGGGTTTGGACACCCGGGCCATAACACGCCATATCCGCAATGCCGGTGCCATGCGGGCCGTTATTTCCACTGACGCGCTCACACCGGCTTCTTTAGTGAAAAGAGCCAATGAAATACCCCAGATGGCCGGATTAAATCTGGCCAAAAAGGTGACTACCTCGCAGCCCTTTTGCTGGGATAACGGCAAACCGCAATTTTTCGATCCCCATCTGCGCCCGCTGGATCAGACGGTCTGGCAGCATCGCGGGGCCAAACGGTCGGTGGTGGCTTTTGATTTTGGGATAAAATTTAACATTTTGCGGCAACTTGAACAGGCCGGTTTTGAGCTGGTGGTGGTTCCGTCTTCGACAACGGCCGACACGATCCAAGCCATGGCGCCCGACGGCATTTTCCTTTCAAACGGTCCGGGCGACCCCGAGCCGGTAAGCGATGCCATTAACACCATACAATCGTTATTGGACTATCGACCTATTTTCGGGATTTGTCTGGGTCACCAGCTTCTTGGGCTGGCGCTGGGCGGAAAAACTTTTAAGTTGAAATTCGGCCATCGGGGTGCTAATCAACCGGTCAAAAATTTTAGATCCGGGAAGGTCGAAATTACCTCTCAGAACCATGGTTTTGCAGTTGATACGGAATCACTCCAGGAAAATGATGTTGAAATCACCCATATTAACCTGAATGACAATACCCTGGAGGGCTTTCGACACCGCAAATACCCGATCTTTTCGGTGCAATACCATCCTGAAGCGTCTCCAGGTCCGCACGATGCACGTTATCTCTTTGATGAGTTTAAGGAATTGATGCGTTAGGACTCTTGCGGCTGGTCTCTGGCTACTGGCAACTGGCTCTGAACTTCAGATGCCAGCTACTTTCAGCCAGAAGCCAGCGGCCAGCAGCTTTTAACCAGCAGCCAGCAGCCAGCGGCCGGCGGCCAGAAGCCGATCATAAAAATAATATGGCTGAAGAATCGCAGCGCCGTTTTATGTAAGAAACTAAAAATCCTAAAAATAAGAAATGCCCAAACGAACAGACATCCATCGGATTTTAATCATCGGTGCCGGCCCGATCATCATCAGCCAGGCATGTGAATTCGATTATTCCGGAACTCAGGCCTGCAAAGCCCTTAAGGAGGAGGGCTTTGAAGTCATCCTGGTCAACTCCAATCCTGCCACCATCATGACAGACCCGGAGACGGCCGATCGAACCTATATCGAGCCGGTCACACCCGAAGCCGTAGCGTTGATTATTGAGCGGGAAAAACCGGATGCCTTACTACCAACCCTGGGCGGTCAGACGGGCCTCAATACAGCCATCGAGGTTGCCCAAAGGGGAGTTCTTGAAAAATTCGGCGTCGAAATGATCGGTGCCTCTACCGCCGCCATCAAAAAAGCCGAAGATCGTGATCTTTTTCGCCAGGCCATGACCAATATTGGATTGCGTATTCCACAAAGCGGAATCGCTGAAAACATGAGTGAGGTTCGCAAAATTGCCGATCTAATTGGATTTCCCATTATTGTGCGCCCCAGTTTCACCCTGGGCGGCACCGGCGGCGGTGTGGCCTATAATGCCGATGATCTTTTCCAGCTTTCCCGAGCCGGTTTGGATGCCAGCCTGATCGGCCAGATCATGCTCGAAGAATCGGTGATGGGCTGGAAAGAATATGAACTGGAGGTCATGCGCGATAAACAGGATAATGTGGTCATCGTCTGTTCAATTGAGAACGTGGATCCGATGGGAATCCACACCGGCGACAGCATCACGGTGGCCCCGGCTCAAACCCTCAGTGACAAGGAATACCAGAGGATGCGCAACGGGGCGATTGCCATCATGCGTGAAATCGGGGTTGATACCGGTGGATCGAACGTGCAGTTTGCCGTCAATCCTGAAGATGGCGAGATGGTGGTGATCGAAATGAACCCCAGGGTGTCGCGCAGTTCTGCATTGGCATCCAAAGCCACCGGTTTTCCAATTGCCAAGATCGCTGCCAAACTGGCGGTGGGCTACACCCTAGATGAAATTGCCAACGACATTACCGGCGAAACCTTGGCCTCTTTTGAACCCACCCTTGATTACTGTGTGGTCAAAGTGCCGCGTTGGACATTTGAAAAGTTTCCCGAAACGCCGGATTTTTTGACCACCTCTATGAAATCGGTGGGTGAAACCATGGCTATTGGCCGAACATTTAAAGAAGCCCTTCAAAAGGGGTTGCGTTCCCTTGAAATCGGCCGTTTCGGATTGGGGGCGGACGGCAAAGACCCCGCCCGGGACCCGGGCAGCAAAAACAATCTGCCATCCCAATCTGAAATCCAGCAAAAACTGAACTCACCCAACTCGCAACGCATATTTTATTTGCGCTATGCCCTTTTAATGGGCATGCCGGTGCGCACCATTTATAAAATGACCGGTATCGACCCCTGGTTTATTCATCAGATCGCACAAATCGTCGACCTGGAGCGGCAAATTCAGACCGTCGGCACGATGGTGTCCGATGCGCTTCTGAAACAGGCCAAGCAGTGGGGTTTTTCAGATCATCAGCTGGCACATTTAACGGGAATACCGGAATCAGACATCAAAAAAAGGCGCACAGCACTGGATTTGAGGCCGGTTTACAAACTGGTGGACACCTGTGCGGCGGAATTTAAGGCAGCCACCCCCTATTATTACTCCACCTATGAATTGGAAAACGAAGCTCGGGTATCGGATCGCAAAAAGGTCATGATTCTCGGTGGCGGCCCCAACCGTATCGGGCAGGGAATCGAATTTGACTATTGCTGCGTACATGCTTCATTTGCGCTGCGCGAAGAAGGTGTCGAAAGCATCATGGTCAACAGTAATCCCGAGACCGTCAGCACCGATTACGACACGTCCGACAAATTATATTTTGAACCCCTGACCCATGAAGATGTGCTCCACATCGTGGAAACCGAAAATCCGATGGGGGTTATTGTCCAATTTGGCGGCCAGACCCCGCTTAACTTATCGGTGGGATTGCATGCCGCCGGGGTTCCGATTTTGGGAACGCAGCCCGACAGCATCGACCGGGCTGAAGACCGCAAACTGTTTCAGGCCATGCTCAACAAGCTCGGTTTGATACAACCAGCCAACGGCACCGCTTTAAACGTCGATGACGCCGTAAAGGTGGCTGAGACCATCGGTTATCCTGTGGTGGTGCGCCCCTCATATGTGCTCGGTGGACGGGCCATGAAAATTGTCTACGATCAGGCTGGGCTCGAAAATTTTACCCGTTTGGCGATTTTAGCCTCACCGGGTTACCCGGTTTTGATCGATAAATTTGTTGAGGATGCTTTTGAATTTGATGTAGATGCCATTTCTGATGGGCAGAATACGATTATCGGTGGCATCATGGAACATATCGAGGAGGCGGGCGTGCATTCCGGCGATTCAGCCTGTGTGCTGCCGCCGGTCAATATTGAACCGCAGTTTCTCGACCAAATGACCCAGGCCACCAAAGCCATGGCCAGTGAATTAAATGTCGTCGGTCTGATGAATGTCCAGTATGCCCTAAAAGACGGCCAGCTGTATGTTTTGGAAGTGAACCCCAGGGCATCCCGCACCATCCCGTTTGTCAGTAAGGCCACCGGCGTACCCCTGGCCAAACTGGCGACTAAAGTGATGCTGGGCCGATCTTTAGAGGAGCTGGGTTTAACCGCTGAAATTGTTCCAGCGCACCTGTCGGTCAAAGAGGCTGTGCTGCCCTTTGATCGCTTTCCAGATGTGGATATTTTACTGGGTCCGGAAATGAAATCCACCGGGGAGGTCATGGGGATCGGTTCAGACTTCGGGTCGGCCTATGCCAAGGCTCAGCTGGGCGCCGGTCAGAATTTACCGACCAGCGGCACCGTATTTATCAGCGTGATCGACGCTGACAAAAAAACCGTATTGCCTGTGGCCGCCAAATATCGGGATGCCGGCTTCGATATTATGGCCACTTATGGAACATCTACATTTTTGGCCGATCACGGGATCCCCAATAAAGCCGTCAACAAAGTATCCGTCGGCCGCCCGCATGTGGTTGATGCCATAAAAAATTCTGAAATCCAGCTGATTATCAACACCTCCATCGGTGGTGAAACACGGCGGGACGGGTATTATATCCGGCGCAATGCCCTGCGCTATAAAATCCCATATGCAACCACCACGGCCGGTGGCATGGCGATATTCAAAGCCATTGAAACATTGCGCCAAAAGAAAATGGCCGTAAAAACGATCCAGGAATATAATAGTGAAAGCTGAATGCTTTTATTAGGAGTACTAAAATTAATGACAGTTGAAGAAACATCTAATTTCAAATTTCAAATTTCAAGTTTCAACGATGACAAGCCCCGTGAAGCCTGCGGGATTTTTGGCATCTACGACCATCCGGAAGCCGCTGCGCTGACTTATTTTGGTCTCTATGCCTTGCAGCACCGGGGGCAGGAAAGCGCTGGCATTGCAGTTGCCAAGGACATGCAGATTGCCGAGCACAAGGGCATGGGGCTGGTATCAGATGTCTTCGATATGGAGCAGCTGTCACGGCTGGACGGCGGCAGTGCCGTCGGGCATGTGCGCTATTCGACGACGGGCAGCTCCATTTTGGCCAATGCCCAGCCGTTCCGGGTCCATCATCGTAAAAAATCCTATGCGGTGGCCCATAACGGCAATTTTACCAATGCCCACCTGCTTAAGAATGAACTCGAAGCAGCCGGTTCCATTTTTCAGACCACTATGGATAGTGAGATTTTCTTGCATCTTTTTGTCAAAAACCTCAAGTCCGGATTTGAACAGGCTTTGGTTGAAACCGTCTCCCGCTTGGAGGGGGCCTATTCCATCATTATGCTGACCAGCAAAGGTGAGGTCATCGGATTCAAAGACCCACAAGGATTTCGGCCATTGTGTCTGGGAAAACTGAACGGAAATTATGTCCTGGCATCCGAGACCTGCGCATTCGACCTGGTTGAGGCTGAATTTATCCGTGAAATCGAACCCGGCGAAATTGTGATTATCGGTGAAGACGGCATTAAAAGCATTCAAATGCCAACCCCACCGACCCGGGCGTTTTGCATATTCGAGTTTATCTATTTTGCACGGCCGGACAGCACCATTTACGGCCAAAACGTCTATTCGACCCGCAAGGCTCATGGGCGCTGTCTGGCCCGGGAGGCGCCGGTTGACGCTGATTTGGTGATGCCGTTTCCCGATTCGGGAACCTACGCAGCCCTGGGATATTCGGAAGAATCCGGCATACCCTTCGAGATGGGAATGATTCGAAATCATTATATCGGCCGGACTTTTATCCAACCGACCCAGAGTATGCGGGATTTCGGCGTTCGGATTAAACTGAATCCGGTCAAAGAGCTTCTCAAGGGCAAAGATCTAATCATTATTGAAGATTCGATTATCAGGGGCACTACCATTAAAACACGGGTAAAATCCTTGCGTAAATTGGGTGTGCAGCGGGTGCACATGCGGGTGGCCGGACCGCCACACCGGTTCCCCTGTCACTACGGTATCGATTTTTCAACCCGCGGGGAACTGATCGCGGCCCGCAAATCGGTTACCGAACTAAAAGATTTTCTAGGTTTGGATTCGTTGCATTATCTTAGCATCGAAGGCCTGTTAAATTCCACCGGTATTAAGAATCCCAAACAGCATTTTTGCAAAGCTTGCTTCGATGGTTGCTATCCGGTCAGTTTTGATGAGATGGTGTCCAAGGGTTGCCTTGAACAATAGGTTCCCCTCTTCGTCTTAACGGCATCGGGGACAAGTAGGTTTCATTCATCGGGTTCAAAGGTTCAGCGTTCCCGCCTTCGCCTAATAGGTTTCGGCGCGGCAAGCAGGGTTCAGGGTTCAAAGCTCTCGGCTGCTGGTCTCTGGCTACTTGCTGCTGGCTACGAGGGTCTGACCATCTGCCAGAAGCCAGAGGCCAGCGGCCAGTGGCCAAAACCGCTGTACCTGTGAATGTTGAACCCGAAGCCGAAATACTGAGATCTAGATAATTTACAATAATAACAGGAACTAACAAATTCCTCCTTGCTCTTTTAGGGGGGGCGGTATAAAATAATAGAGTTGAGCCCTTTTCAAACCCGCCCGCTTTGTCTGGAGGAATTCATGCTCGAATCACGCTACCTGAAGGATAATATTGAAAACATCCAAAAATTATTGGCCATCCCCGCCCTCAGAAATTTTGAAACCAAAAGCCTTGGGAAACTGCTGCGACTCAGCAAGATTCGCGAGTACGAAGAAGGCGAACGGATTATAAAAGAAGGGGATCGGGATCCCTGGCTCTACTTCCTCCTTTCCGGCAAAATAAAGATCACCAAGGAAGGGCTGGAAATCGGCGGCATTGATAAAAAGGGTGAAATTTTTGGTGAAATGCGAATCATCGACAGCATGAGCCGTTCGGCTTCGGTATTTGCCGTCGGTAAAACGGTCTGTTTGGCCGTTGACACATCCGCCAAGAAACGATTAGCCATCAGCAGCAGTTCGAATGAAAAATTGGACTTTTTGCTGCTACTCTACCGTATTTTTGCTGAATTTATGTCCATTCGATTGCGCGCTACCAATGAAGAGCTGATCATGGCCAAAAAGAAAGTCAAACGACTGATTGAACAATTATGACCGTCAGAAAAACCGTCGCTTTTTCCAAAAATGCAGCCAATCTTTTTTTCCATATACTGACCCGATGTAACCTCAACTGTCGACACTGCTACATCAATCCTGAACAACACGGCAAAACGCGTGTGCCTTTAAAAACCATCGAAGCCTGGCTGGATGTCTTTTCCGAAGGCAGCACTGCTCCCAACCTGATTTTTTTAGGTGGTGAACCGACCCTGCATCCGGAACTTTCTGAGGCCATCAAATATGCCCGTGCCCGGAATTTCAGCTCTATTACGGTTGATACGAATGGATTTTTATTTAATGACATTCTCTTAAAAGTCCGTCCAGATGAGGTGGATTTTTTCAGCTTCAGTCTGGATGGTGCCACCCACAAAACCAACGATGCAATTCGCGGACAAGGATCCTATGATGCCTGTATCAGCGGCATACAACAGACGGTGTCTGCCGGATTCGGTACCAGCCTGATTTATACGGTCAGCCGGGCCAACATACATGAATTGTCGTTGATGCCGGCGCTCTTGAATGATCTAAAAATCGATCGCTTTTTTATCCAGGTCATCGGTTTGCGTGGTAAAGCGACCCAATTTGATAAGCTGCAGGTATCACGATCTGAATGGCTGCAGGTCATCCCGCCTCTGGCTCAAAAAATTGCTGCCCACGGAATCACGGTCAGTTTTCCCAAAGTGTATCTATCGCCTGAAGATACTTTTGAATGCGCCGGTCGCGTGGCGCAGAATTATTTCATCTTTCCCAACGGCCGGGTGTACCAATGCCCGCTGTGTGAAGATCTTCCAATTCACAGCCTGGAATTAAAAGACAATCAGCTGATTCCTACCGCCAAGATCAACGAGCGTGATTTGTTCGAATTAAATATTCCGGAAGGCTGCGTGATGAACAAACTGATTCAGCCCGACAATATCAGCTATACGATCGGCGGCGTACCGGAATATAAGATTGGGTGTTGCCTTTTGAAGGAGGAAATTTCTCCACAATAAATCGTCCTCGTCCTCGTTCTCGTCCTCGTACTCGAAAAATAGAAAAGGCTGAAGATAATGAAAAAATATAGATTTGATCATGAAGATCTTGATGTCTATCAACTTGAACTTCAGTTCATTGCCTGGGTAACGCCATTAATTGATGAAGTAAAGACATCAGCCGGATCGAAAGTGCGAGAGGTCTGCAACCACCTCGATCGTGCAAGTCTCTCAGCGCTTTTTAACACTGCCGAGGGTAATGGTAAAAGACAATCAAAGATGAGAGGGCGGTTTTTTGACGATGCAAGAGGTTCAGCCGCAGAGTGTGCGGCCTGCCTGGACGCCTTAGTCGCTAAAGGTGTCTGCACGGGTGATCGAATTGATGAGGGCAAAGCGCTTTTATATAGAATCGTTTCGATATTATCCAAATTGATAAATCGATTCGCACCTGCAACGGCAGTCCGTGAAAAGGTTGTTTCATACCATACTGATGATGCGATCGAGGACGAGTACGAGGACGAGCACGAGGACGATTAGAAAACCATGCCCACCATACGCCAGAAGATAATTTTTCTATTGAGTGAAGCGGAGCTGAGTGCCCGGGAAATTTCCGGTGAAGTGGGGATACCTGAAAAAGAAGTAACGGAGCATTTAACCCATATTGCCCGTTCCGTCTCATCCCAGGGCAAGAAGATCATTATTACACCGGCTAACTGTCTGGCCTGCGGCTATGAATTTGAAAATCGAAAGCGTTTTACACGCCCCGGACGCTGCCCGCAGTGCAAAAAATCTCACATCCAAAGCCCGCGATTCCGCATCAGCTAAGTCAACCACAGACGCCAACCAGCTACAAGATAGTCCTTGGCAAGCAAGCACAAAGTTTGAGAATCAAATTTTTCAGTAATCAAGGTAACAAGGTAGAAAGATTTTCTCCTTGGGATATATCGAGATATTTTCAATCCCGAAAACAAGCGGCGGACCACAACATATTGTGCCCGCCATTTTTTTAGTGGAAATCGGTGAAGTAAATGTTAGGATAAGAAATCCAAAAAATTTTGCTGCTGTGAGAAGGATAGCATAATAGCCGAAACCTATCAAACTGATAATTTGTATAATTCGTTACGAAATCGAAATATTGATCTATTATGCCGGATCGTAACAGAATAGAATTTATTTTGAGCCTGGTTTGAAAGAGAGTTGTAAATACCATGTAATGAAAGAACAAAATGAGTTCTCTTTTCGAATTTAGAATCAAGCGATGATTTAGACATACCCGAAGTGGGAACAAAGATAAATTTGAAATTGACTTTTCAATATGTGGTTGGGTTCCCTATCAAACTCAAAATTCTAAAGTTATTGTGTGTTCGATTCGATTTTAAACCAGCAAGTCTGGTTAATCCAGCCAGTCAAACGTTCTATCCACGGCTTTTTTCCACTCACGATAGTACTTTTCTCGGACCTTCGAATCTACTTCAGGCTGCCAGGTTTTATCTTCTGCCCAGTTGCGACGCAACTCATCCAGACTCTCCCAGAACCCCACCGCCAGACCAGCGGCATATGCTGCCCCCAGGGCGGTGGTCTCCGAAACTTTGGGACGTATAACCGGCACATCCAGTATATCGGCTTGAAATTGCATCAGCAGTTCGTTGACCACCATGCCCCCGTCAACTTTAAGCATGCTCAGTTCCACGCCGGAATCTTTGTTCATGGCTGCAACGATATCCCGTGTTTGATAGGCGCTGGCTTCTAAAACTGCGCGTGCGATATGCCCTTTGTTGACATACCGGGTCAATCCCACAATTACACCGCGTGCATCGGATCGCCAATATGGTGCGAAAAGGCCGGAAAATGCCGGAACGAAATAAGCGCCGCCATTATCTTCGACGGTCTTGGCCAGATCTTCGATTTCCGGTGCACTGGAAATCAAGCCCAGATTGTCCCGCACCCACTGAACCAGGGCCCCGGTTATGGCGATGGAGCCCTCCAGACAATATACTGGCGCCCGGTCATTGATCTGATACCCTAAGGTGGTGAGCAGCCCCTGGCGGGAGACCGTTGGGGTTGTACCCGTATTCAGCAAGAGAAAACACCCGGTGCCGTAGGTATTTTTAGCCTCGCCCATATCAAAACAAGCTTGTCCGACCAGAGCCGCCTGCTGATCCCCCAGCGCCCCGCAAACCGGAATCTCTGCCTCAAAAGGCCCGTCTTTCAGAGTCATACCCCAGGTGTTCGTGTCGGAGGACGGCACAATACGGGGTAAAATTTGTGAAGGGATGTTCAAGGCTTGCAAAATCTGTTCGTCCCATTGAAGTGTCTGTAAATCCATCAGCATGGTGCGGCTGGCATTCGTCACATCGGTGACATGCGACCCACCATCGGGTCCGCCGGTGAGCCACCAGATGATCCAGGTTTCCATGGTACCGAACAGCGCCTTATCTTTATCTGCTGCTTCGCGAGCCGCAGAGACATTGTCCAGAATCCATTTGATTTTAGGACCCGAAAAATAGGTGGCAATGGGCAGACCGGTTTTATCGCGAAAACGGTTTTGTCCGTGATCCCGCATGAGTTCTTTGCAAATTTCATTTGTGCGGGTGCACTGCCAGACAACAGCATTATAAAAGGGTATGCCTGTATTTTTGTCCCAGATAACCGTCGTTTCCCGTTGATTGGTAATACCGATGGCCGCCAGATCGCTTCCGGTCAGACCGGATTTTTCCAGAGTACCCCGGATGACGTCCTGGGTGTTTTGCCAAATCTCAGCAGGATTATGCTCTACCCAGCCCGGCTTCGGAAAAATCTGCTCATGCTCTTTTTGTTCGACAGCAACGATCTGCCCGCTATGGTTAAAAATAATAAATCGATTGCTGGTTGTGCCCTGATCCAAAGCGCCCACATAGGTGGCCATGTTTTGTTCTCCATAGCTATCGAGGGGCTAAAGCATCAACTTTAGCCCCTCGAAGGTTCAGCTGCAATTTGTGAACACTAAACAGAAAGGCTTTGCTTTATGTTAAGATTTCCAAAACCTGCTGTTCGGCGCACACGAACATTTTACCACTGCAAAACAAACCGGGTACCAGTGATGCTGTTATTTCACGCGCCCCTCGCGCCAGGCCTTGATGAGCCCGTCGTAATCGACGGTCTCACCTTGCGGCTTCTCGTTGACCTTGGCCTTGGGTGCACCCGGCTGATTCAGCCAGTAGGACTCGTCTCTCTCTTTGTTCAATTTGGGACCGGCAACTTTATGTACTTTTGCCCGCTCCAGACGCATCATTACTTTATCCATCTCCTCAGCCAGGTTGTCCATGGCAGCGTCCACGGTTACTTCACCGGAAACCGCCTCACCGACATTCTGCCACCATAGCTGTGCCAGCTTAGGATAATCGGGCACGTTGGTCCCGGACGGTGTCCAAGCTACCCGCGCAGGGCTGCGATAAAACTCCACCAGCCCACCCAGTTTGGGGGCCCGCTCGGTAAATGACTCGTGTCGAATATCGCTGTCGCGGATGGGTGTCAGACCTACATGGGCTTTTTTCAGGGATGTGGACTTGGCTACACAAAACTGCGCAAAGAGCCAGGCGGCTTTGCGTCTGTCAAGCGGCGTGCTGTACATAAAGGTCCACGAGCCGCAATCCTGATAGCCCAGCTTCATGCCTTCTTCCCAGTAAGGTCCATGAGGAGAGGGGGCCATGCGCCATTTGGGGGTCCCATCTGCATTAACGGTCGGACCCGGTTCAACCATGGTGGCGGTAAAGGCCGTATACCAGAAGATCTGTTGCGCAACGTTACCTTTGGCCAGGAACGGTAAATAGGTGTAGAAATCCATTCCCAGGGTACCTGGAGGCGCGTATTTTCGCAGCCACTCCATGTATTTTCGCAGCGCATATTTGGCTGCCGGGCCGTTTGCGCAACCCCCTCGACTGACACTGGCACCCACCGGGCGGGACTCTTTGTCGACACTAATACCCCATTCATCACAAGGGATTCCGTTGGGGATCCCTTTGTCACCGGCGCCAGCCATGGACAGCCAGGCATCGTGGAAACGCCAGCCCAGGTCCGGGGCCTTCTTGCCGTAGTCGTTATGCCCGAAGACAGCCTTGCCGTCGATTTCCCGGATATGCTCGGTGAAAAATTCGGCAATATCCTCGTACGCCGACCAGTTGACCGGTACGCCCAGCTCATAACCGTAGAGTTCCTTAAATTTCTTTTTGAAATCCGCGCGGTTGAACCAGTCATAACGGAACCAGTAAAGGTTCGCAAACTGCTGGTCCGGGAGCTGGTACAACTTGCCGTCAGGGGCGGTGGTGAAGGACTTGCCCATGAAGTCATCCACATCCAGGGTGGGCAGGGTCACGTCCTTGCCCTCACCCTTCATGAAATCCGATAAGGGAACCACATAGCCGTATCGCCAATGGGTGCCGATGAGGTCGGAATCGTTGATCCAGCCGTCGTAGAGGTTTTTGCCGGAGGCCCACTGGGACTGCAGCTTTTCAATGACATCGCCTTCCTGAATCAGGTCAAAGGAGACTTTGATGCCGGTGATCTCCTCAAATGCCTTGGTCAACACCTTGGCCTCATACTCATGGGTGGGTATCGTCTCGGACACGACCCGAATAGGATCATCCTGAGACATTTTGACAAACGGTTTTGCCGCATTGATGAAAAATTCCATTTCTTTCATCTGCTGTTCTTTGGTCAATGTTGACGGTTGAAACTCTTGCTCCACCCACTTTTTGGCAGCTGCCATGTCCGCGATTGCCGGACTAGTAAAGAATGTAAACAGTGCCGTAATAAGCACCAGCAGAAGCATCATCCGGGGCACCTTCATGAATAGCGTTTCTTTCATATGATCTCCTTTCTTTCTTTTGGCCTTCCATGAGTAGATTCTGTTCGCAGTGTTTAGATCGTCGGCGGAAGGCCAATTTTGTCCAACGATTTAAACTCAACGAATCCGCTTTCGTTTAACGAGTTACCCCCAACGCATAACAATGAAAACCCAACAAATGGCAATAGGAAGCGCTATCCACAATGCCCAGTCGGTAAATGCCAGCCAGGCAAGATGGATGTACGCACTCCCGAGTAAACCGAGAAAGAACCGGGTTCCACGCGTCGTCGGGATCATCAAGAAGCCTTTTCGTACATTTGTCGGCGATATGAGTTCCCAGACGAGCATGCCCATGATCATTAAGAAAAGGGTGATAAAGAAAATGGCCGTCGGTGCGGTCCAATACATCCACTCGAGACCCATAAAAATTACCTCTTTATACGCGGCCCAGGGCAAAGCCCTTGGCCATGTAGTTTCGTACGAACCATATCACCAGAGCTCCCGGAACGATTGTGAGCACGCCTGCGGCCGCAAGCAGGCCCCAGTCAAGTCCGGTGGCGCTTATGGTGCGAGTCATATGGGCAGTTATCGGTTTGGCCTCGGTAATGGTCAGTGTCCTGGCAAAAAGCAGCTCGACCCAGCTGAACATGAAACAGAAGAAGGCCGTTACACCAACCCCGGCTCTGATGAGCGGGATAAAGATGGTGATAAAAAATCGTGGAAAACTGTACCCGTCAATAAAGGCGGTCTCATCGATTTCTTTGGGGATCCCGGACATGAAGCCCTCCAGAATCCAGATTGCCAGAGGCACATTGAACAGGCAATGGGCCAGGGCCACCGCAATATGGGTATCAATCAAATTCAAGGTTCCGTAGAGTTGGAGATAGGGCAGAAGAAAAACAGCAGGCGGTGCCATGCGGTTCGTCAAAAACCAGAAAAACATCTGTCCGTCACCGAGAAATTTATATCGTGAAAAGGCATAGGCTGCGGGTAGGGCAAACAACAGTGAGAGAATCGTATTATAGCTGACATAGCGTATCGCATGTATGTATGCGAGGTACCAGGTGTGATCAGTAAAAATATTTATATAATTGTGAAATGTCAAATCCACTGGAAAGAGCGCGAAATTGCCCAGGATGTCCGCGTTGGTCCTCAATGACATATTCAACATCCAGTATATCGGAAGAAAAAGAAACCCAAAATAGATACAGAGCGCGATCGTTCTTTTTTGGATTTTCATACCTTTTCTCCTTTTCCGACGTTTAGCAGCGCCTGGTAAAATGCGAAACAAAACAGTAAAACTATAACGAAATAGATGAGTGAAAAAGCCGCGGCCGGTCCAAGATCGAATTGCATGGTGGCAAGCTTGACTAAATAAATGGACAGGAAAGTAGTTGTATTCCCCGGCCCGCCACCGGTCAGGGTGAAGATTTCCGAGTAGATCAGGAAGCTGTCCATCCAGCGCAGCAGTACGGCGATCGTCAGCACACCGCGCATTTTGGGTAACTGAATATACCGGAACGTAGCCCAAGACGACGCGCCGTCAATTCTGGCTGCCTCGTAGTAAGCTTCAGGGATTGCCCTTAAACCGGCATAACATAAAAGGGCTACGAGGGGTGTCCAGTGCCAAACCTCCATTATCAATACGGTAATCCATGCGTACAAAGGCCGGGCGGTGTGGTCAAAAGTATCACCGAGTAAACCCAAACTGTTAATTCCCACACCAAAAAGACCGATATCCGGTCGGGTAAAAATGATCCAGATGGTTCCGATCACATTCCAGGGAATGACCAGCGGCAGAGCCAGACTCACCAGACAGGCGGAGACACCCCAGCCACGCTTGGGCATGGCCAGCGCAATCATTATTCCCAGTGGAATCTCGATCAGCAAAACGAGCCCGGAAAACATGAATTGGCGCCACAGGGCATCGTGCAGACGATAGTTGCTTAACATCTCCTCAAACCATTCGGTACCGACAAAGACGCTCTCTCCCGGCCCAAAGATATCCTGTATCGAATAGTTGACCACAGTCATCAGCGGGATGATAGCGCTAAATGCGACGATGATAAATGCCGGCAGAACCAGAAACCAGGCTTTGTTGTTTTGCCACTTTTCCATTAAAACACTCCTGCACGTACGATAAAGTATTCGTTATCGCGGTGCTTTATCTATCGCTATAGTTGCATTTGGAGATATTTCTCAATATGCAAGCAATTTTAAATGTCAGATTCGGTGTTCACCAGACGACCATCGGCAAACAGTTTGGTCCACCGGGCTGGAAACCGAAGCCAGGCTTCATTTTGCGGCACAGTTTGGCCTTCGGACAGTCTGGCGCGCAAGATATTGCCGGCCAGGTCAACCGTAAGGATCTTGAAACTGCCCTGGTCCTCCAATGCTTTAACCTTTGCCGGCACACTGCCTTCAACGGATTGCGCGTGCACCTCCAGATACATCGGGCGAATGCCAATCTCCAGCTTTCCCTGCGCTTTTTGTCCCAATGCCGCCATTTCCTCATCTATCACGATACTGGCGCCGTCAACCCGGGCATTAGTGCCTTCGAGCGTACAGGTCAAAAAATTCATCCCGGGGCTGCCGATGAAGAAACCGACAAATTTATGCTGGGGGTTTTCAAAAAGCTCCTGGGGTGTTCCGATCTGAACCAGTTCACCTTCGTACATAACCATGACCTGATCGGCAAACGTCAAAGCCTCCACTTGATCGTGGGTAACGTAAATGAGCGTTAACTTTAACTGCTCATGGACTTCCTTGAGTTTACGTCTGAGGTGCCATTTCAGATGCGGATCGATGACAGTCAGCGGTTCGTCAAATAAAATGGCGGCCACGTCGCTCCTGACCAACCCCCTTCCCAGTGATATTTTCTGTTTGGCATCGGCCGCCAATCCGGCAGCTCTCTTATTAAGAAACGGTGTCAGTTCAAGAATTTCAGCAACCTCTAGCACCCGTTTTTTAACCTCACCCTCTTCAAGGCCTCGATTGCGCAAAGGAAATGCGAGGTTATTGTAAACTGACATGGTGTCATATAAAACCGGAAACTGAAATACCTGAGCAATGTTGCGCTTTTCCGGGGGCAGACGGGTTACATCCTTTCCGTCATAAAAGACACGGCCCTGGCTTGGGGTCAGCAAGCCCGAAATCACATTCAAGAGGGTGGTCTTGCCACATCCCGAAGGGCCGAGCAAAGCGTATGCCCCGCCGTCTTCCCATTCGGTATGAATGCGTTTGAGCGCGTAATCGGATTCATCTTTTGGGTTGGAAATATAGGTGTGTGCAATTTCTTTTAATGCGATCTGCGCCATTGATTATCCTGCTTAATCTGTTTTAAGGCGGCTCTCGATGGTGGCCCGCGAAGGTGATGCCACCAGAGCTCCTGCTTCATCGTAAACAAAGAAACAACACGGGTTGACATAAATCGATATGTCCGAACCGATTCGCCGGGAATAGATCCCTTCTTCTAAGACCACCATCTTAGTGGTGTCGTGTTTGATATGAATGAACGTTTCAGATCCGTTAATTTCTGCCAGTTCCACGGAAGCACGGATCTCAGCATCCTCATCGTTGCGGCTTTCCAGGAACAGATGATTGGAACGCACACCGAAAATATATTTTCCGGGAGACAGCCCGGTCATATGCCACTTTAAGGGGATCACAATGTCACGTCCCAATGTGGCCGTACCATCATGAACGATTCCCTCCAGATAATTAATTGGCGGGTCGCTGAAGACCTCAGCCACGCGTGTGTTTTTTGGATTATGGTAAACGTCGGGAGTGGGTCCGGTCTGTAATACACGGCCTTCGTCAATGACGACAACATTGCCGCCCAGCATTAAAGCCTCAGTCGGTTCGGTTGTGGTATAAACAACGATCGCCTCACGTCGCTCAAAAATTTCTTGAAGCTCGATTCGCAGCTCCTCACGAAGCTTGTAATCCAGATTGACAAGGGGCTCATCCAGCAGGAGCAAGTGCGCGTCTTTAACCAGGGCACGTGCGATGGCGATGCGCTGCTGCTGACCGCCACTGAGCTCGGCAGGCAAACGGTCTAGCAAATCTTCAAGATGCAACATTTCTGCAGTTTCGCGAACACGCCGGTCGATTTCGGCCTTGCGCACACCGCTGACTTTGAGGGGGGAGGCGATATTTTTATAAACTGTCAGGGAAGGGTAATTAATGAATTGCTGATAGACCATGGCCACACTGCGTTTGCGCACCGATACGCCGGTGACGTCTTGGCCATCGATCAGAATTTTACCCCGAGTGGGCCGATCGATGCCGGCCATAATCCTCAAAAGGGATGTTTTTCCGGCTAAGGTGTAGCCCAAAAGGACATTGCGGGAGCCCGGCTCAAATTCGAGGTTGATATCCTTGAGATGGATCTCGCGGCCTAAAATCTTGTCAACGTCCTGCAGTAGCAGCCCCAAACAAAGTCTCCTTAGCTAACTGTTCAGTATGCTTTCCGTAATCAATCAGAACGATTGAAAAGACGCATTTTAAAACCTATCTTAGCTAGCACCATTCATTATTTTTTTCAAGTCATAATTTGGTCAAGATAGATCAATATGTTACCATCTACAAAAATTGTGTGGAAAAAGACCACTCGATTGTGTTAAGCATCGTTTCTCAAACCTAATTTGATGCTCTTTTCAACCGAGGTTATCATCAAGGAGTTCAGGATTGAATACACAGGTACTCATCATTGGCGGCGGGGTCACCGGCACCGGCATCGCCCGCGATCTGGCGTTGCGGGGTGTCCGCTGCATACTCGCCGAACAGGGTGATATCAATGCCGGCACTTCCGGTGCCAATCATGGCCTGCTGCACAGCGGCGCCCGCTATGTCTCAGCTGATCAGGGCAGCGCCATAGAATGCCGGGAGGAGGCGGCGCTTTTAAAAAAGCTGGCGCCGCAGTGCATTGAGGACTGTGGTGGTTTGTTTGTAGCGGTGCAGGGTGACGATGAAAAGTATGTGGCCGATTTTCCGCATTTGTGTGTCCAATGTGATATTGCGGTCAAAGAGCTGGATGTCAACGAGACCCGTGAACTCGAGCCGGTCCTATCTGATAAGTTAATCGCAGCCTATGCCGTAAATGATGCTTCCATTGATCCGTTTAAACTATCTTTAGAGAATATCGCCCAGGCACAGGATCTAGGTGCCACCTTGCTGCGGTTTACCAAGGTCATCGGATTTGAGATAAATAGAAAAAAAATTCTATCCACCCATCTGCGTGACATTGTCACTGGCGAAGAAATCAGTGTCAAAGCAAATCAAGTGGTTAATGCAACCGGTGCCTGGGCTGGTGAAGTTGCCGCTTTAGCCGGCGTGAAGATTGACATAGTCTGTTCGAAAGGCAGTCTGATAGTCACCCACAATCGAATTACGGATCGGGTGGTCAACCGCCTGCGTGCTTCATCCAATGCGGACATTTTGGTACCGGGCGGCACGGTATCCATTCTTGGAACCACCTCCATTCGCATCGAAAATCTGAATCAGGTGTATCCCACAGTTGAAGAGGTAGATGTCATGGTCAGGGAAGCGGCTAAAATGATCCCGGCGCTAGAAAGCGTCCGATATATCCGTGCCTATGCTGGCGTAAGACCACTGATCGGCTCATGCTCTGCATCAGACGATCGTAGTATCAGCCGCACCTTTACCCTCATGGATCATACGCTGGATGGCATTGAGAATTTTGTCAGCATTTCCGGCGGAAAACTGACAACCTATCGTCTAATGGCGGAAAAAACAGCCGATCTGGTATGTGATCACCTGGGTGTTTCCAAACCCTGTCTGACAAGAACCGAACCGCTGCCGGAGACGCAACCCGCTCGCTGGACCCAACCCGGATTGGCCCCCAGATTGTGGATGCAAGAGCATGAGCCGGACGACATTTTGCTGTGCGAGTGCGAAATGGTGCCCAAAAGCGCGGTGGATTCCATTGTAGATGCGATTCACAGACAGGACGGTAAACCGGACCTAAAAGCCATTGCCTTGCGCAGCCGAATCGGCAAAGGTGCCTGTCAGGGAACATTTTGCGGTGTCCGCGTGACGGCATACATGTTTGATCAGGGTGAGCTGACCTTTGATGAGTGTCTATCGGGCCTGAGAGAATTCCTCGGAAAACGCTGGCATGGGCAATATCCGACACTGTGGGATAAACAGCTGGTCCAATCCGAACTTTTGGAAGCCCTTTATTGCGGGTTGTTTGGGCTGGAGCTTTAGCCTGACGGCTGGCGTCAGGTTTCAGTCTTTGGCCCGAAGGGCCTATCGCTGGCCTCGTAGGCTATGAGCTGGAATCGATTTTAGAGTTAATTCAGGTTACGATGTGGCAAGCAGGGCCCTGACATCTGACACCTGAACCTCGGAACTTTTTGGGGAAGGAAATACCTCATAGATGAACGAACCGAAACGCATTGATTGTGACATATGTGTGATCGGCAGCGGTCTGGCCGGTATGGCGGCGGCTCTTTTTGCTGCTGCCAGAGGGCTATGTGTGACGCAGATTGGGCATACCGGTGAAATCATTTTTGCCAGCGGTTTGCTGGACCTTCTAAGTGTACACCCTGTCGTTGAAAAGCGGACCTGGAACCACCCCTGGGCTGCAATCGATGCGCTGGTTAAAGACAAACCCCATCACCCCTACGCACGGCTAAAAAAGGAAGATATCAAAATTGCTTTTGATGAGACCCTGTCCTTTTTGAGAGAGACGGGCCTCAACTATTACCGAAATATAGACCAAAACACCGGTGTGCTGACATCCATGGGCACGGTAAAATCCACTTATGCCGTCCCGCATACCATGTGGCAGGGCGTCCAGGTACTAAATGAAAAATCAGCCTGTCTGATTGTTGATATCCGAGGCCTAAAGGGATTCAGCGCCCGCCAAATTGTGGCCGCCTTAAATACCGACTGGCCCGGTTTACGATCAGTTCGTATCTCATTTCCGGATAGCGATCATCTAAACGAAGTGTACACAGAGCATATGGCCAATGCCTTGCTGCTGCCGCAAAATCGCGAAAAGCTGGCACGGGTTATACAACCCCTCGTAAAACAATCCAAAATCATTGGGCTGCCCGCCATTTTAGGGCTTTATCGAACCCATGAGGTCATAGCTCATCTTGAGGAGTTGATCGGCGTGCCTCTTTTTGAAATCCCAACCATCCCCCCCTCAGTTCCCGGATTGCGTCTCAAAGAAGCTTTTGAAAGAGGCTTGCGCTCGAAAGGTGTGCAATACTTTTCTTTAACCAATGCTTTGAAGGTGCGACAATCCGCCGACGACTGCTTTGAAACACAGATCGGCAGGGATAATGTTGAACACATCGTTGACTCCCGCGGAGTTATCTTGGCCAGTGGCCGATTTATAGGAGGTGGTCTGTTTGCCGACAGAACCCACATCCGCGAAACGATCTTTAATTTGCCGGTCTATCAGCCCGATAGCAGAAATGATTGGCATCACCGCGATTTTCTGGACGCCCGGGGCCATTCGGTCAATCAGGCCGGCCTGGAAATTGATGATACCTTTCGCCCGCTCAATGATTCGGGTAAGCCAGCCTTTGAGACACTATTTGCAGCCGGCTCCATTCTGGCCCACAATGACTGGAAGCGCATGAAATGCGGCGCCGGCCTAGCTATAGCCACTGCATTCGGGGCAGTTAATTCGTTTATGCACATCAATAAGTGATGCGCCAAATTTTATAGATACCTCATAGCCCATAATACAGGGCCCATCAATATGGAACACATCATTATCATCGGCGGCGGGGTCGGCGGCGCTTTAGCCCACGATCTGGCACTGAGGGGTTTCAGGGTTACCTTGGTGGAAAAGGGTGAGTTGTTGTCGGGCACCTCCGGTCGTCATCATGGTCTGCTGCACAGCGGGGCCCGCTACGTCCTCCACGACTTGAAAACGGCTCGTGAATGCGCAGAAGAAAACCAGATTCTGCGCCATATTGCGCCTGATGCGCTTGAACTTAATGACGGGCTTTTTGTAGCGCTGGACGATGCCGATACGGTCCTCTGGGATCGCTTCGATGAAAAGTGCCACGAAGCCGGGATCCCACACACGCCGTTGTCCGCATCCCAAACCCTGGCCATGGAGCCGGAGTTGGTGCCGACGCTCAGGGGCGCTTTTCAGGTCTGCGACGCAACCATGGACGCGTGGCGATTGCCCTTACAGTTTTTTGCCACCGCCCTTTGCAACGGTGCCAAGATTAGAACGTTTTCAGAGGTTATATCGATCCGGACATCGGGTCGTTCTACAGTTGGCGTAGAGGTCATGGATCACCGCGTAAACCGCGTTGAAACCATCGGGGCGGATTTGGTCGTCAATGCCGCCGGCCCCTGGACCGCAAAGGTCGCCGCCATGGCCGATATTCAAATTCCCTTGCGAACAGTCCCAGGTGTCATGGTCTCAGTGCCGGCGCGACTCAACCGTATGGTCATCAATAGACTGCACCCTGCCGGGGAAGGGGATATCATCGTACCCCAGCGCAATTTGAGCATCATGGGAACCACCGCCTGGGTGGCTACCGACCCGGATACAGTTGAGATACCTTCCGACCACGTGAAGCGTCTCTTTGAACTTGGAAAGCAATTAATACCGGGCATCATGAAATATGCAGCTCACTCGGTCTGGTACGCTTGTCGCCCGCTATTGGATGCTGGAGAAGAGAGGGATCCCATGCGCATCAGCCGGACTTTCGATTGCCTGGACCATGCCGAGCGAGATGATATGGAAGGCATCGTAACTGTGTTGGGTGGGAAGGCGACGACCATGCGGGCCATGGCGGAAAAGACCGCCGATCTGATCTGCCGTAAAACTGGCCGGGATTTGCGCTGCCGGACTCGCGAAGTAGTGCTGAAACCGTATAGAACCTACTATGAATATCATTGAGGCTTGTCAATGCTTTGTGTCATGAATATATGCATATGGGCCTGCGACAAACACTCTGGGAATGTTTAAGCCGATGAACTCAACGGAAATTCTTAGATTTCGTATCCGGCGTTACAAACCGGGCACCATTGATCCGCCGCGCTTTCAGACATTTGAAGTTGCCGTGGGGCGGGATCGATCCGAAAGCATACTTGACTGTCTTGAACAAATCCGCCTCAAGCATGACCCAACGCTCATGTACCGCCATTCGTGCCATCACAGTTCCTGCGGCACCTGTGCTTGTCAGATCAACGGAAGCCCCCGTCTGGCCTGTACCACCAAGCTGAGCCAGTTGCCCTCAGACCCGGTTATTATCGGACCTCTGGAGGGCTTTGACTGCATTGCAGACCTTGTTGTGAATATGGATGACTTTTTCAAGGATATCGATCCTAGTTGGTCTTATTTGCAACTCGATCGATCTGCTGAAACACCACCATCGCTATGCGGAATGCGAGCCTGGACACGGCTGGAAAATTGCATCGAGTGTGGCTGCTGCGTATCGGCATGCCCGGTACTTCATAAAAATTCTGCCTTTATGGGGCCGGCCGCTTTAGCGGCCGTCAACCGGCAGTACCGAAAATTCCCGCACCAAAGAAAACGCCTGCTGGCAATAGCCGGAGGGCATCGAGGGGTAAAAGGATGCCAGCGCGCTCTGGCGTGCAGCAGACTATGCCCCACCCAGGTTTATCCTGCGCGCCACATCGACGAGCTCAGGCGCCAGTTAAAAAAACCATCATCCGCTTAGCTACATCTTTTTCGCGATTACCCATTGGATATTTTTATTCCTTAAAGGAAGCTTACCTAAATATTGGAGATAATATTTTTTAAAAGTGACACAGCCCTCCGGGCAACTTGCAGTGCGATTCTGGCGAAGGAGGCCTGGATCACTTTAAGATTCCAAGTGGCCAACTTTTTAAATGCAGTATTATCTCGGCTCCACAGTGCATCGTGTCCGCAACAGCGCTCATGATTGCTGATCAATGGTTCGATTCCCATTTTGTTGAGCAACCCAGCAAGTCATCGCTAAAGAACAAGACAATCGGCCACGAGTTCCCACAGATATTTAACCTGCAGATCCTCGAGCTCGAATTGCTTTTTAATGCTGTTAAACTGCCCGTGGCAGCTGTGGCATGGAACCACAATCATCCTGGCCCTGGAGACCCTGATCTGATCGATCTTTCTTATGGCATAAAAAGAGCGCTCGTCGTCATAGCTGTTTACCAGCGTACCGCCGCCACCGCCGCAACAGATTTGATTCATGCGATTGGGATAAAGATCCACCCAGTTTGGCATGCATTGATCCAGAATCCACCGAGGTTGTTCAAAATAACCGTGTCCAAATCGTATCTGAGCTTTGCGACCGTAATTGCACGAATCATGAAAGGTTGTCAAAACATCAAACCGCGTGCTATCAAGTTTGATACGTCCCTCTTTGATATACCTGACCAGCAAATCAAAAACCGTTACAAATTCAAATTTTTCGAACGCTTCCGGATAATATTTTTCGAAACCCGACCGGGTCGATAGATACGCATGACCTCATTCGGGCCACAGCAGGGTTTTGACCTCCAGCTTCTGCATCTGCTCATAGATGCGTTCAGCCATGATTTTCATCGCCTCATCATCACCCGTGAAATATCCCCAACTGACCCCTTCCCAGTTTTCAGAGGGCACGGTCCAATCTTCTCCGGCGGCATGGAATATCTTCCACAAGTGCTTTAGATCTTCGGTGTGGGTGTTGACCAGCTTATTGTGGATGGTGGTTAAAATATTGGCGCCCTTTTTATCAATCGCCACCTGGAAGCCTTCAAAGCCCGGCTCTTCTGCTATTTCTTGGGCCACATCTTCCAGAATGAAAATGAAATCTTCTTTGGGCAATCTCAGGTTGTTACCGGTCTCCATAGCGGCGGTAACGCCTTGTTGTAAAATTCCCGGCACGCTTTGTCGGTTCCGTAATGACCGGATGCGGCGCACGACATCGGCGATGCCGATTTCCATCGGGCAAACAACTTCACATTTTCCGCACATGGTGCAGATCCAGGGCCAGCGGGATTCCACTAGCGCATCTTCGAAGCCCAGGGAAATCATGCGAATCAGTTTGCGGGGATCAAAATCATCGATACCCGAAGCCGGACATGAACCGGCACACGAACCGCAGGTGAGACAATAAACCTGTGAATACGACCAGCTTTGAAACTTAGTGTGAACCAACCGATTTTTATCAAAAACGTTAGATGAATCGGACATTTTATATAGCACCTCACTTTTTTCTGTATTTAGTCTTTTCGGCCCTATTTTCACAGTTGTGGGGTTATCAACGATTGGCCTTGGGCACGACCGAAATAATTAAGCCGCAATCCGAATGAAATGCAGTTTTTCGGTTTCTCTGACCGTGAATTATTACCCCAAAAATGGTTGCTTACAAAGCC
>JASFEV010000005.1:0-44197 GCA_050124655.1 Desulfobacterales bacterium | reverse complement strand
TGAGCTATGAGCTGTTTACTGACACCTTTTAGACGCTGTCTGCGTCTTCGATCACCTTGATGACAATCAGGGTCACATCATCTTCGGGTTCCTGCTCCTGGCGATGATCCGCTAAAGCCACCAGAATCTCATTCATTATGGTATTGGCACTTGCGGCGGCATTACGACGAATAATATCTTTTATGGGTTCCTTACCAAAAGCGTTGCCGGTTGGGTTAAACGTTTCCCAGATACCATCGGTTCCTATAAAAATGACCTGCCCCTTTGTAAGGCCTTTACGCAGGTTTTCTTCATACCGGTAGTCTTCATCCCAGCCCATCGCCAGGCCGGATCCGTAGAGTTCTTCGAAGCTGTCACTTTCAGGATCGAACAATAAAGCGGCATCATGGCCGGCACGAACCCATTTCACCATACGGTTTTGCGCATCGACCATTAAGCAAAAAAGGGTGGTAAACCGGTTGGTGTCATAGATATCCAGTGTTAGATCACGGTTAACGTCGGTGACAACCTCAGAAAGCGTTCCCGGCTGGGCCGAGCGGCTGCGAAACAGCGCACGTGCTGTGGCCATCAAAAGACCGGCGGCGATCCCATGACCGGATACATCGCCGACAACCACATTTAAGATACCGGCTGGTGTTTGAGAAACTCTGAGAAAATCGTAAAAGTCGCCCCCGGTCTTGTTGCTATATATACTTTTAGCCGCGATATCGAGACCTTTTACCGCCGGGAGCACTTTGGGTAACAGGTTTTGCTGGACTTCTTCGGCGACCTCCAGGGCACTAAGCATACGGTTGTTGCCGATCGCCAGATCAATCAGGTGCGTCACGGATCTGGCAGTATTGACGACCGTATTGATAACATCCGTATCAAACTTGTTAATACCGTCCTTTTTATTAAAAGCAATGATCGACACATCGCCTTCAGCGTAATTAATATAGTTGGTAATGGCAACATCTAAAAAAGCTTTAACGCGCTCATCAAAGGGGTGCGCCTTTTCAAACTCGGCCTGCGACATGGATTTCGTCCGGGTGGCCGTTGCCACGCAGCCGTATATGTCGCATTCTGCCTTGCGCGCTGCCCAGACCGGTGCCGAAGAATTTTCAGGTACCTGAATTAATTCAGATTTTATCAGATCGTCAGGATTACCTTTAAACACGTATCCGGAAAGATTGCCTTGCTTATCTTCCCTGGTGATAAACACTCCCTGATATCCTTCTTTTAATATCAGCAATGCCAGCCGATCGTATATATCATTTTTAACGGCTAGCTCGTTGATGGAATTGATCATCTCACGGCTGAATCCACGAATAGCCGTCACGCTGAGATCCATCGCTTTGCGTGATGATATTTCATCCAACCAAATGAGAACGTTGCCGCCTGCTCCAATTTTTGTCTTGATCTGATACCACTTGCCGGTAATTTTCGAGTATAATTCCAGAGGCTCGGTTTCCCATTCCGCTCGTATTTCTTCAGTGGCGTTTAGAATGGTTTCGGCTTCGGATTTTTCAAACAAGTCAACTATTTTTTTAATATGATGTTGTTCAAATAGCTTTTTGGTATTGCCTGCGGAGGCAACGACCCAGCCGTCTTTGTCTATCACGAATACAGGATCTTGACGCTCTGCCGGCAGTTGACACAGGATATCCATGTCTTTGTTTTTGAACTTTACCGAGGCCTTGGCAAAGCCCTGCACAAAGAGAGGCACGATATAAGGAACCGCTGAAAACCAGATGCCTTTACCCTGAAGCGTATTGATGGTGGCACCGATCAAAAAAGCAACCAGATAGGTGATCGGGTTAACGAGTTCTTTGCCAAGAAATTTTAAATAAAGAGATAGGCGCTGTGGCATGCGACGGATCCTCCGGGATATGGTCCTTCAACCGGTCTGCCTGCAACGGCGAATTTTAGCCAAGCACATTGTTCATTTTGGCCCGCTAGCTAAATGGAGATGTTTTGATCGCATCAGAATTGAATGGTTTGTGGAATAGTCTTATGGGTATTTAAAGATACCCAATCTTTAGGGTGGCGTAAATACGGTTTGGTTTCAGTCTTCCGGCTGTTCGAAACTGATTTGATCCCCGCGTTTTATTTTTCCTTCCTTAAGCACCCGCGCAAAAACGCCTTCGCGCGGCATAATGCAATCACCGGCTTTGTAGTAAATAGCGCACCGGTTGTGGCACTCTTTTCCGATTTGGGTAATTTCAACCAGAGCCTCTGGTCCCAATCGAATACGGGTACCCACTGGAATGTTTTTCCAGTCAATGCCGGTGGTGGCAATGTTTTCGGCAAAATCACCAAACTTTACATCCAGACCGGATTGGCGGGCTTTATCGATTTCTTCAGATGCTAAAAAACTGACCTGCCGATGCCATTTGCCGGCATGGGCATCGCCTTCCAGACCGTGTTCCTTTTTTAGATAGGCCTCATCAACTGAAGCTTTGCGCGTTCCTTTTTTCTTGCTGGTGGCAATCGATACGATCTTCATCATCTTTCCATAATCACTTTTTTACATCCTCATACCCAGGATGATATTAAATTCACATTAACTTAAATACTGAATGTAAGTCTTGTATTACGTATCCTCAATTATTTTTTTAGAAAACTTGTTTTTAAACAAGTTTAATTGCCGATTAAAAAGATACCATAAGTCGCCCTGATATTCGGGAGAAATTTAATTATTTTTCCATACCGATTCTGCGAATGGGTATTAATGGCCACCTCTTTAATAATTTTCAAACCGACATCGTGGATGAACTTTCGGAAATCCTTGATAGTGATTACTCGGATGTTGGGCGTGTTGTACCATTGGTAGGGCAGTTGTTTAGTGACCGGCGCATATCCGGTATACAGCAACTGCATGCGACAGGCCCAGTGACTGAAATTGGGAAAACTGACGATTCCTCTTTTGCCAATTCGCATGATCGCCCGAATAAGCTTATCCGGCTCATAGACTTGCTGCAGGGTCTGGCTTAAGATCACATAGTCAAAAGCAAAATCGGGGTAATCCAGGACTTCCGCATTAATGTCCCCCTGCAAAACGGTTAGTCCTTTCTCGATGCAGGCGGCCACCTTATCTTCTTCCAGTTCAATGCCGGAGCCATGCACCTGCTTTTTGTTGATTAAAAAGCGCAACAGCTCGCCGCTACCACAACCCAGATCCAACACCCGGCTTCCCGCTTCTATCCAGGAAGCGATTATCTGAAGATCATAGCGCATGTTGTTATTTTGCGGTTTCGCGGCAGACACGTTCCAAAAAACCCCTGATAAGAGTCGTTAAGCGTTCACTGGGAAGCAAAAAAGCGTCGTGGCCCCAATCGGCTTCGATTTCAAGGAAACTGACATCCAATCCGTTTTTCTTCATGGCTTTGACCATAGATTTGGATTGATAGGTGGGGTAGAGCCAATCGGATGTAAAGGAGACTACCAGAAACTTGGCCTTGGCTTTTGTAAAGGCTTTTACGGCCGATCCATCACCATATTGCTTTTCTAAGTCATAATAATCGGCGGCCTTGGTAATATATAAAAAGGAATTGGCATCAAAACGATCCACAAACTTTTTGCCCTGGTAACGCAGGTAACTTTCCACCTGAAAATCCGCATCGAAGTTAAATGAAAAGTCACTTTTGTCCTGCAACCTTCGGCCAAATTTTAATCGCATGGACTCGTCCGACAAATAGGTGATGTGACCGATCATGCGCGCCACCGCCAATCCGAGATTGGGTTTAGGGCCATAGTAGTAGTTTCCGCTATTCCATGCCGGGTCGGCCATGATGGACTGTCGGGCGACTTCATTAAATGCAATGGCCAGGGCGGAGTGTTTGGTTGTCGTGGCCAACGGAATGGCGGACCTGACCATGTCCGGATATCGAACGGTCCACTCCAGCACCTGCATTCCGCCGATAGAGCCACCCACCACACACAATATCTTTTCGATACCCAAGTGATCCATTAGCTTTTTTTGAGCGACGACCATATCGCCGATGGTGACCACTGGAAAGTCGAGCGCATAAGGCTGGACGGTTTTGGGATTGGTACTGCAGGGGCCGGTGGATCCCAAACAGCTGCCTATGATATTGGAGCAGATCACAAAATATTTGTTCGTGTCGATTCCCTTGCCGGGGCCGACCATAATATCCCACCAGCCGGGTTTCTCATCTTCCTCGCTGTAATATCCGGCAGCATGGGAATCGCCCGAAAGGGCATGTAAAATCAATATCGCATTTGATTTTTCGGCGTTCAGGGCTCCGTAAGTTTCATAGGCAATGGTTACCGGGCCGAGTTTGGCGCCGTTTTCCAGAATCAGTTCATCGGGAGGTTCGGCAAAAGTGAAGAGTTTTTTCTCCACAATGCCCACCGAAACACCCTGTTGATCATGTTCAATGTATTCACTCATATCCGCAAAACCATTAAATCAAATTTCGAGCAGCACTTGTATTAACCACGAAAACACGAAATTTTAAAAGCACGAAATATATTTTTTTCTTTCGTGTTTCAGTTTTTTCGTGCTTTCGTGATGAATGATTTTCTAATATCAAATTCTACAGTGCCAGATAGAAATGGTCTTTATCACCGTTTGGTCCGATCACGGCGGGAAAAAGACCATTTAATTTTGTTACTTGATTTTTTAAACAAGGGCAAGAGAAATCAGGTCCGACCGAAGGCCTGGTCTAAATCCTCTTTGATGTCGTCGATATTCTCCAGACCAATAGACAGGCGCACAAGATCCGGCGTCAAACCACCGTCCCGCTGCTGTTCCTCAGATAATTGTGAATGGGTCGTACTTGCCGGGTGAATAACAAGGCTTTTGGCATCCCCCACATTTGCCAGGTGGGAAAACAGTTTCAAGCTGTCTACAAATTGCCGTCCGGCCTCCAGTCCGCCTTTAATCCCGAAAACGACCATTCCCCCAAAACCCTTTTTCAAATAGCGACTGGCAACCGGGTAGGTTGGATCGTCCGTCAATCCGGGATAGCGCACCCATTCCACCTTTGGGTGCTCCTTTAAAAATCGGGCCACCTCGGCTGCATTTTCACAATGTCGCTGCATGCGCAAAGGAAGGGTTTCCAATCCCTGCAAAAACATCCAGGCGTTGTCCGGGGAGATACAGGCCCCCAGGTTGCGCAAGGGAACCAGCCGCATTCGCAGGATAAAGGCTATGGGATTCATGTCGCCCAGGTCATGGGCGTAGCGGATGTCGTGATAACTGGGGTCCGGCTCATTATAGAGTTTGAATTTTGGATCTTGCCAGTCAAATTTTCCTGAATCCACCACGATACCGCCAATGCCGGTGCCGTGTCCCCCCATCCATTTGGTCAGGGAATTGACGACGATGTCGGCACCGTATTCGATGCTTTTGAGCAAATAGGGCGTGGTAAAAGTTGCATCGACAATCAGCGGCAGATGATGACGCTGCGCGATCTCGGCAATCGCGCCGATATCGGTAAAATCCAAAGCCGGGTTGCCGATGGTCTCAATATAGACGGCCCGGGTTTTTTCGGTGATGGCCCGGTCAAAGCTCTCCGGATCGGTGGAATCCGCAAAATGGGTATGGATTCCAAATTGCGGCAGAATACAATCGAACATAGTATAGGTGCCGCCATACAGGTTGCGGGCGGATACGATGTCATCACCCGCCTCACAGATATTGATAATCGTATAATAAACCGCCGATGTCCCCGAAGACAGCGCCAGGGCCGCTGCGCCGCCCTCCAGGGCGGCAATCCGCTGCTCAAGAACATCCTGGGTGGGATTCATGATGCGGGTATAGATATTGCCCATCTCTTTGAGGGCAAAAAGATCGGCAGCGTGTTTGCTGCTTTTAAAGACGTAAGAAGAAGTGCGGTGCAGCGGCACGCCTCTGGCGGTGGTGGCCGGGTCCGGCTGTTGGCCGGCATGCAGACACAGGGTTTCAAATTTAAATTTATTGCCCATTTTAAAAATCCTATATCGCCTTAAGGTTGGATTTTACTGACCATACGGCAGCAAGGTGAATCATTTTAATGATGAGATTTGAGCAATTGCGGCAGGAAACTCAATCGATTAGCGGTTCAAATGCTTCGCAGGTCTTGCAAATCTTCATTTTTTCCTTCCAGTCTTTCTGAATTTGTCCATCACAAATAGTACCATTAATGAACCAGCAAAGCTCACCGGCGCCAAACTCCCAGGCCGGGCATTTGAGTTTGAGTTCCGGGCTGCACTTTTTAACTTGCCAGCATGGTTTGGGCTTGCGCTTTTTTGTATTTTGTTTGACCGTTAAAAAATACATCTGCCTTTCCACAGCCGGCGGCACTCTGCGCCATCCCTGCTCATAACTGTGTACGGCCTTAAGTGATATGCCCAGCAGCTGGGCCATTTGGGCCTGAGTTTTGCTTAATTTTTTCCTGAGCTTTTTGAATTCCGTACTATCCATAATGAAATTCCTCGGGTCGGACCTAATGATTTTATATCAATCGTTAAGATTTCAGTTTGATACAATGTGGCAGTTGTGTCAATAAAAAAGATACCAGAGCCGCTCATAGCGCCGCACTGATGATACCACCGCCTAAAACCGTATCTCCGGCATAGATGACCGCCGATTGTCCTGGGGTTACAGACATCTGCGGTCTTTTAAACAAAATTTTCGTTTGATTGCTCTTGGTTGGAAATACCGTGGCGTCAGCAGCTTTGTGCCGAAGCCGAATCTTGACCTGAACGTCGCTCAGGGGCTGCTCGATGCGATCGACACTGATGAGGTTTAAGTCCACGGCAACAAGGCCCTTTGAAAGGTTCTCCTGGTCGCTGACGATAATGCGATTTTGAGCCGCATCAATTTGATGGACATACAGCGGACGATGGGAAGCAATGCCAAGGCCGCGACGCTGACCAATAGTATAATGGATAATTCCCCGATGCTTTCCAAGGACCAGACCCGTTTCATCGACAATCTCGCCGGTTTTTATCTCGTTTTTATCGAAAAGAATGGAATAATCCCCACCATCAATAAAATCCTGGCTTTCTTCGCGATCGGCCGTTTGAAGCCCCAACGAACGCGCTATTTGTCGAACTTGTTGCTTGGCATGATCACCCAGCGGCAACAGTGTATGGGCCAGTTGGCGCTGGGTCAGCCCATAAAGAAAATAGGTTTGATCCTTTGAGCGATCAGCAGCCCGTTTCAACAAGAAACGGCCGTTGATATGCTCAATGCGGGCATAGTGGCCGGTGGCAAAATAATCAAATTCCAGACCGGTCTGTCTGGCTTTTTCTAATAGAAAACCGAACTTAAGTTTCTGGTTGCATACCACACAAGGATTTGGGGTTTTACCCGCCAGGTATTCGTTTCTAAAATACTGGATAACATGCTTCTGGTATTCCTGTCGCAGATCGATGGTGTGAAACGGAATCTCAAGTTTCCGGCAAATCGCAGCGGCGGACTCAACATCTTCTTTTTCGCCGGGACCAAAACATGCATGTTTGGCCGATTCGTCAACACCCAGCGTACCGTCATAAATTTCCATCGTAATGCCTGAAACAGCATAGCCTTGATTGCGCAGTAAAGCCGCCGCAACCGAGGAATCTACGCCACCGCTGAGTCCAACCGCCACTTTTATTCTTTTATTTTTCATATATGGGTTTGTCCGCCTTCGGCGGATTGCGCCTGTTTAGCCCGTTAAAAGCGGAAAAATCTCTGTTTTTATGTTTTTACCGGCCAACGGGCTAACGGGCAACGGGCCTAACCTTTATTTACGTTTTAATGCAGCATTGAGTGATCCGCTTTTGAAACCATCGATATCCAGCGTAACATACAGAAATCCCAACTCGTGTAGCTTTTGGCTGATGATTTTGCGGTGTTGCAGGGCCAAGTTGAAATCTGCCGGTAGGAGCTCTATTCGGGCGGTGTCACCATGATGCCGAACCCGCAGCATCTGAAAGCCCAGATCGCTCAGAAAATCTTCAGCAGCCTCAACCTGCTTGAGCTTTTCCACATTGACCTCCTGACCGTAGGCAATCCGGCTGGCCAGGCACGGCATGGCGGGTTTTTCGGCCACGTCGAGACCCAAAAAGGCGCAGACGCCACGAATCGTGTTTTTATCCATCTTTAATTCAACATAAGGTGCCAAAATGGCGGCCTCATTAGCAGCTTGTATGCCCGGGCGGTAATCCCCCAAATCATCAAGATTAACCCCGTAAAACACCGGCCATGACAGGTTACTGAAAGAATTGCCCGGCTCTTGTCGCATTTCTTCGATTCGTTCAAAAAGTGCTTTTTTGCAATGGTAGCAGCGGTCTCCCTGATTGGCCTCATAAAAGGGATTTTTCATCTCCTGTGTATCAATTATCTGAAGCGGAATATGGTGCTTTTCTGCAAAAGCCAACGCATGCTGATATTCTCGGCGCGCAAGTGACGGGCTATCTGCCAGTGCCGCCAGCATTTTATTTTTCAACGTCAGGTGCGCAACATACGCTAAGAGAGCGCTATCAACGCCGCCACTGTAAGCGATGATGGCGCCTTTATAATGGGCAAAATGGTCTTTTAATTTGTTGAGCCAGGCTTCAGGAGGCATTTTTTTCTCGCATACCGATATATCGGATAAATACCAGTCGATAACCGCAAAGACACAAAGTTCACAAAGGGCTTGAATTTCTTTTTCGAAGCAAGAATAGAGACACAAAAACCAAATTTTGTTACATTGTGGCAGCTTGTGTCAATATAAAAGTTTGTATAAAGCGTGATTCGAAAATGGGAGATCTTATCTAAAACCGCGATTTATCTGTATCCAAATGACTTGATTTTTATCAGCAAAATTGAAATGGTGGGAGAATCCGTTTGCGCTATCGTAAAAATCTGGATTTGAGAGTGCGCCCCAAAATAGAATCCTCATCTGGAAGGATTATAGGAGAACCGGAATGCATCTTAAGCAGATTCATATCTTACCGGAAAAATTTCCCACGGTTGAAAAATATCCATTTAATCTGGATATTTTTGGAAAAACCCGAACGCTGGACGTCCATCATCCGGTGACGTTTTTCGTTGGTGAAAACGGCACCGGCAAGTCCACCCTATTGCAGGCCATCAGTCATCGCTGCGGCATATATATCTGGCGGGGTGAGCGCCGGGCTCGTTTTCAATATAATCCCTATGAAACCCAATTTTACAGGGGCATAGCAGTTGAATGGGCTAACCATACGGTTCCGGGTTCTTTTTTTTCTTCTGAGATTTTTAACAATTTTGCGCAAATCGTTGATGAATGGGCAACCATGGACCCTGATTTGCTTGACTATTTTGGAGGCAAATCCCTGATGATTCAATCCCATGGCCAATCCTTGATGTCGTTTTTCAAATCACGCTTTAAAATCAAGGGTCTCTACTTGCTGGATGAGCCGGAAACGGCTCTATCCCCGGCAACGCAGATTGATCTGTTAAAACTGATCGCTAAAATGGGATATTCGGGTCATGCACAATTTATTATTGCCACCCATTCCCCCATCCTTTTGGCGTGCCCGCAAGCGAATATTTACCGCTTCAGCACTTCCTCGCTCGAGCAGATCGGTTATGAGGAGACCGAGCACTTCCAGGTATATAAAAGCTTTATGCAGGATCCGCAACAGTATTTGAAGGATATATAGTGAACCCTAATTCTGGGGTCAAGGTGGCACTCGTTCACAAGTTGCCTGCCCTCATTTTGCGCGGTGCTCTACCTACCTCCAATCCAAATGCCGAATTTGCCGCAAACCGAAACAACCCAACCGATAACGGGCTGGGTCCAGGTTCGATATTCAGGGTATCATCCTGGCCGCGGGTCGTTATGATCAGGATCATTGCCTGATCCGCACCGTACATTTCATTCAAGATTTTTGATTACAATTGCGTAATTTAGATTTCGCAACACCCTTCATCCGGTCACCGACTTTCTCGCGGCACCTCTTGCGATATGATGTGAAAACGACGATATCGCCATCCAGCCTGCCTAATTGGGCAGAATTTGCTGAAATTTGTCAAAATTTTTTCGTATTTTCGGCAGTAGCCGAAGTGTACGAAATCGATAACCATATGAAATTTTATATATTATCAACCCTGTCAGGGATTGGCTTGGATTTTGCTTAAGTGTTCTTGATGTACCGATTTTGTCGATTCCTGATGGCAGATAAGCCCCTGTTTCAGACCAATACGTTGGTATTGGCCCTAAATGTGCTCAGCTCATGAAGATAAAATATCCCCATAAGTTCATTTTTTTCTTGATACTTCCTATGGCAATGCTGCTGTGGATCAGGCCGGCGGTTGCACGGAGCATTGATGCTGAATTTCCCGTTTACGACAGTATCCGCCCCAATGTTTCATTTTGGAAAAAAATCTATACAGAATATTCAACGACTCAGGGTGTCATTCACGATAAGAAAAACATGGCGATCATCTATGAAGTGATTGCGCTCAAAGACCGCAATCGCCATGGCAGTCGCAACATTAACAAGAAGCGCATCAAAAGAGTCAAAAAAAAATATAAGGCGATCCTGGCGAAACTTGCTCAGGGAAAACCACCCAGCAGTCCCGAAGAAAAACGCGTGGTCACCTTATTCGGACCGCATGCAAAGCCCGTCGATTATCAGAAGGCGATGCGAAATCTGCGATGTCAGGTGGGTCAGAGTGATCCGTTCCGCGCAGGTATCATTCGATCCGGTGCTTACCTGGCTGAGATGAAGCAGATTTTCCACGATGCCGGTTTGCCGGAGGATTTGGTGTATCTGCCGCATGTCGAATCATCATTTAATCCCAAAGCTTATAGTAAATTCGGTGCGGCCGGCATGTGGCAATTTACGCGTTCGACCGGTAAACACTACATGACGGTCAGCTATGCTGTTGATGAGCGGCGGGATCCTATCCTTTCCACACGCGCGGCCGCGCGGTTGTTGAAAAGGAATTATAGAAAATTTCGCAACTGGCCGATGGCCATTACAGCTTACAATCACGGCGTTGCCGGTATGCTGCGAGCCAAAAGACGTAAAGGCGACTATGAAACCATATTCAAAGAATACCGCAGTCGCATTTTTAGATTTGCTTCGCGCAATTTTTATTCTGAATTTTTAGCGGCCCGTGAGATCGCCGGTGATTACGAGCAATATTTCGGCAAGCTGATACTGGATGCGCCGATCCCGACTCAGGAAGTTGTGCTGGCCGGCTACGGTTCTTTGCCTGAACTCTCCCGGCATCTGAATCTTAAACTTGCCGTGTTGCGCAATTTGAACCCGGCTTTGCGAACACCTGTCATCAGAGGGCAAAAATATGTGCCGCGCGGTTTTCATTTGAAACTGCCGGCAGAATCCGGTCGGGACTGGCAACAGGTGCTCGCCGAGCTGGCCCCCAAAATTTATAAAAACTACCAGAAACGCAGCCGAATTTATACGGTTCGCAGAGGCGACACGGCCGGTGAAATTGCCCGTAACCACGGTGTAAAATTAAATGATCTGATTGCGGCCAATAATTTGGATGCGCGGGCCACTGTCTATATCGATCAGAATCTGAGAATACCCTTGCCCGGTGACAAATCCCCTGGTATTACCGCACCGAAAGCCAAAGGGACCAAATCCCCTCGTCTGGCAGCGTTGCAAACCAAAGACACCAAACCCAAAACAGTTGAGCATTCAAAGCTTTCGGCAGTCAAGGAGCAAAGCGAAACACCTGCACGCAGGCCGGATATGCTCAATGCATATCCAGACGTGCCGGAATCCCAACTGCCTTCAATGGTTTCAAGACCTGATTTTGATACGATTGAATCGAATCGTATCTTGGCAGCGGCGCTTTTAAAAATGCGGTCCGCAAGCCCGGGATCTGGAAAAAATGTGATTGCTGTTACCGAACAGTTGCCGCACCCATCCCAGAAGGCGGTCTTGAGTGCTGATATCGTTCAGGGTCAGCTGGCCATAAAGCGCATCAAAACCGTTAAAGGGCGTTCCATCGGACGCATTCAAGTGGAGGTTGAGGAGACCCTGGGGCATTATGCCGAATGGCTGGAGGTATCTGCCAGTGAGATCCGGCGGCTTAACGGCTTGCGATTTGGCAAGCCGCTTCGAATCCACGATTCAATTAAAATTCCTTTGCGACGGGTAACAAAAGAGACCTTTGAAGAAAGACGTTTTGAATTTCACAAGGAGCTGGCCGAAGATTTTTTTGCATCTTTTCGAGTCGAAAAAGTCGAGACGTACATCGTCAAAAGAGGAGATAATATCTGGTCGCTGTCAAAAGATAGGTTTGAAGTACCCGTCTGGTTGATCAAAAAATACAATGCCCATCTGGATTTTAGTGCGCTGCAGCCTTATCAGCAACTCCATATCCCGATCATCCAAAAAAACCAGGTCTAAAACGCTTATCTTTTTCCTGAGGGCTGTGTTGCAATCCGATCCAAAATGCTCACGTACTATCGTGTACGCTCCGCTTTTGAATCGAATTGCGCCTTGCCCTCAAACAAAATCTAAACGTTTTAAACCTGGTTTTATATAAAATAATTATTTGTTTTGTTACCTGAGTCCCGCCTCTTGAACACCTTAATTTTTAAGATCAAGATGTGAAATCCCGCCGTCAGGCGGGGGCTCTCGAACAAAATCTAACGGTTTAAACACCCGTTTAACTTTTTCAAAAAGAACCATTAATCTTCTAAATAAATTCTAGCCTTTTGAACACCTTAATTTTTAAGATCAAGATGTGAAATCCCGCCGTTAGGCGGGAGCCCTCAAACAAAATCTAAACGTAATGGCTGGAATTTATAGCGGTTGTCATAAATATGTTCCGTTTGCCATATTTGTTATCAAGCACCGGAGTAGTTTTTAACGGCTTGAAATTATTATAAACTTGACAACTGCTATATTCTGTTACGAAATGCCTTGATTTATAATACCCTAAATTTTAGGATTTCATCTGCACATCCAAAGTTTGGGACCAATCGTGATATGCTGTCATATCAAAAGTTCCAGAAAACGTTGCTTTATTGAAAATTTATTCCAATTAGCGCTATAAACATGATGTCATGTAACATTCCCAAATGGAACAAAAACAATACGTCTGTTGACCAGTAATGTTAGGCTTACAAACGACCGGGTTTCGGATTTGGTGAGGAGGAAGGGTGAACCTGCTGGGCAGATTGCTCTCTCAAAGTGGAAAGCCTCGCGGGAGATTTGGCAGATTTCTTGTTCGGGGTATGAACTTCGGGCATGCCGGTCTGACGCGCTGGGGTCTAACAAAGGTCGAGATCTCTGAGAACGCGACCGTTCTCGACATCGGATGCGGTGGCGGGCGAACCCTGAAACGTCTCGCATCCTTGGCTAGACTGGGCAAAGCGATCGGTATCGACTACTCAAAGGACGCTGTCACAGTCGCGCGGAAAAGCAACCAACGGCTGATTGACAGCGGTCGCATTGAGGTTGTCCATGGCTCGGTATCCTCGATGCCGTTTCAGGACGCAACGTACGACTTTGTTTTAGCAGTCGAAACCTATTACTTCTGGCCTGATATTGCAGAAGACCTCGTTGAAGTGCGGCGTGTGATGAAACCGAGTGGCCAACTGGTAATTATTGCCGGCATGTACCGTGGATCAAGATTTGACAAGCGAAACGAGAGGCTGATTCGAGCAGGTGGCATGAGGTGCTTTTCTGTGCAGGAGTTCGAGGAGACTTTTAAGGATGCCGGATTTCCTACGGTAGTTGTGACAGTGGCGCCCCGAAAAGGATGGATTTGTGTGATCTCGGGGCTGAAGTTCAACGGCGATTGAACTTTCCCAAAAGTTTGCAATACCAGGATATATCAGCAACTTTGCCGGAATCGCGATTTCATCTACAGATCACAGCTCAGCATGTTGCCGGATCAAGTTGTGTCTTAATTTGAAAAATGATCTAATTTTATTTTTTGCGGGCTCAACTGGCTAACGGGCTCAACCGGCTCAACCATCTTAGATTGGTGGCGCAATAGTCACCAGCAATCTGAGATTGGTTTTGGCGCGCAGGCCGTGAGGTTCGGCAATATCGCTGATGACCACATCGCCAGGTTTAGCCGGCATCGTCGCATCTCCTTCCCCTAAAAACTCACCTTCACCCTCAAGAATCACCAAGCTTAGCTGGCCTTCAATGTCGTGGCTGTGAACCGGCAGCTCCTGGCCGGGTTTGAAATTGAAATTAAGAATTTTAAAATAGGGGGAGTCATGCACGAGAAGTTTTTTAAACGCCTTTTCCGAAAAATCATTTTCCGCGTAAAGATTGAGTTGTTTCATTGGAACCTCCCATTTTTATTTAGAAGCGGTTTGTCGGTTAAGCCCGTTGCCCGTTAGCCCGTTTGCCGGTAAATAATCAGACTCCATTCCTTTTTTCACGGGCCTCATCCCGTTTCACGAGGACCTTCGGCGGCTCAACCCGCCGCGGGCAAACCTGATAAATGATAATTTACATAAGATATAGCAGGATAGATGAATATGCGGCGCTAGATCATTGATCTATGTCAAAAAAAGACCCGCTCATATCCTCAGATCGGAATTTAAAGGAAAATCAGCGGGTCATGGTGGCTTGTTTCTCTGAAAGTGCTACGATCCGGGCAAATCTCAGGGCGTCGTTTTCACATTGGGTGAAATGGTAACATCGATGCGGCGATTGATGGCCCGGCCTTCCTCGGTTGAATTCGAAGCCAGCGGCCGCGTGGATCCGTAGCCGACCGAGATAATTTTATCAAACGGCAAAATACCGTTGGCGACGAGGTATTGACGAACTGCCTCTGCCCGTTGCTGGGATAAATGTTCATTTAAAGGTTCAGGCCCTGTGCTGTCGGTGTGGCCTCCGATGATAACATCCGGTTCTCCAAATGCCCGAATGGCGCGCTGGACCTTGCTGAGCACGGCATAATTATCCGGCATAATCACCGACTGGCCTACCGGAAACTTTATGGTTTTCAGCCGAATGATCAGCTGGTTTTCTCTTTTGTAAACTTCCGCTTCATGGGGTTCGAAGTAGCCTCTGACTTCGCTGAAAAGCTGATTAAGCTGCTTTTCGGCCATGAGCCGTTCCTGTTGTTCGCGGCTCTGGCCTTCCAGCGAAGCAATTTTTTGCTGCAGGTCGGTGATTTCCAGCTGCTGTTCTTTTATTTTTTTGGTTGTAAACTCCTGGTCTGCCCGCTGGGCGGAAATTGTCGCTAAAATATTATCCAGCTGCTGTTCAAAAGACTGATCCCGCATATCGGGTGCAGCCAGCTGGCTGGATGTTTGGTAAAGCATTGCCTCCATGTTCAGAGCGATTTGTTCCGGTGTCATCTGTTGGAGCGTGAGGGCTTCCTTGGCGATTTCCATATGGCGGCGTGCTAAGAAAAGCGCTTCATTGGCCAGCAGATTCATCTGTTCCTTTTGGTAAGGATTTTGCGTGATAAACGCATCGGCTTCTGCAAATTTTTCTTTGGCGGCCGTGTAGGACGCCGGAGCAATTTTGTCGCTTTCTTGCTTTTCGGCCGCCCGCAGCAGATTGCGCACCTGACCAATGGTGCTGACTTTAATTGCCCGTATTTCCAGCTGGCGAAATTTTTCGGCCACTTCGGGTTGGTTGCGCTGGGCATAGCCAAGATTTTCTTTTTCGATGGCACGCGTGAGTTCTAACAAATCCTCTTCTGCGGCCGCGTAATCCTTGCCAAGCCCGGCAGCTCCGGCGTTGCGTGCCAGCTTGCGTGCTTCAATAGCTTCGGTCAGTGTGGCTTTAGAAACATTCGCTATTTCTTTGGCGCGATTGAGCTGGGCCTCGCCGGTTGCGATATTTTCAAATATTTTAGAGAGTTCTGCACCTTCCTGCAGAAGTCTTTTGGCCTCCCCGAGCGAATTTTCAGCTTTCGTAAACCATGTAGGTGCTAAAATATTTATTTGCTCATTGCGCGCCAGTGCGACATCGCTGTCCAATTTGTTAATCAATTTCTGTGGATGTTCTGATTTTGGGATTGATTGAACTTCCAGCTGCCGCCCGCCGCAGGCGCCAAACAAAAATAGCATTATCAGAAGCCACATGGTGCGGTTATATAAGATTGGTTGCTGCATTTTTCTAATTTCCTTTTTTCTGTAAAATGCAAGTCTCCAGTTTGACAGTTGATCGGCCGAGGCACTTGGGCATGCCGAATATCCGATTTTAAACGGTTATTTTTTACAAAATAAAATCCTTAACAGCAAGCTAAAAGTATGTGATTTAATGACAGACAACACCGATATTCCCAAAAACGGGTTCAGACACGGTTGTACTTTGACAGTAAAGATATTAACATGTATTTATGTGTAAAATTGCAATCTGACCATTACTGACATGAAAACAGCTCCTACTAAAGACATCATTATTTCGTATGCCCATACGAATAGACGCTGTCTGTCTTGCGGTACTGACGAGAATATGAGTAGACGCAAGTACTGTTCAATCGATTGCCGCCATAAGTTACGCTACAGTTTGAACATGCGGACCGGTTTATTAAGAGCGCTCAGTACGAAGTATGCGACCTTCTATTTTACAACTTCCCTAATTTTTCTGGATGTGCTGCCATACGGCTCAACGAGTATATTCAGTTTTCTTTTTCCGCGCAGCCCCGGGCGAAAACCAGTTGATGATTTTACAACATTGTCAAATGTGTTGGGAAGGGCGTGGTGGGCTGAAAAGCGCCGAACCAATAAGCGTTACATTGCCACGCAACATGTTCTGGAAAAAGCCAAAAACCAAAATAACGGTCCCCACTCTATCAAACCTTATGAAATTGTTGAGCCGGCCCGAATGGCCAAATCTTTAACTTTTCTCAAACTGGCTCGCGCAGATCTGAATTCACCCCAGCTGCAAAAGATAATTAAAAGCGCCTACCGGCATCAGGCCAAAACTCATCATCCCGATCAGGGGGGCGACACGGCCGTTTTTTTGAGGGTTCAGCAAGCTTATGAGCAACTGATGGACTGGGCTGAAAATCCGACCTACACCCGCCGGCGTGGTTTTCCGGACAAATGGTTTTATGAGGGTAGTACCAATCGCTGGATTCAACCCGCCGCCATAAAACTGGTTTAAAAGCGCATATTTTTCCCGATGGCTGCGTTACAATTCGTTTCAAAATGCTCCCGTACTATCGTGTACGCTCCGCTTTTGAAACGAATCAAGCCTTGCCCTCGAAAAAATTATGCGCTTTTAAACCAGTTTTAGTTTAAATTTTTAAAACGGCATTGTTTTTAAAGAAAACGATACTGTTAGCAACTTATTTACAGTAGGATTGTTAAATTAGGCAAAATTTATTGCCAACGGGCTCAACCGACAGCGGCGGCGACCATGGCCTGTACATTTTCCAATTTGGCATTGGCCGGTATATCGCAGCCGGATTGCAAAATATAGCCCCGCGGGCCAAGATGCCGAATCAGGCGCTTGCAGTATGCGTAAACATCATCCGGATTGTTTAAAAACAACATCGATGCAGGTACATCCCCCATAATACACATATGATCGCCCAACACGTCTTTGGCTTTAAAAATATCGGTTTCACCGTCAAGGGCCATAATACATTTTCCCCGCGGAAGGTCTTTGAAGATTTCAAGCTCACGCGTCCAATCGGAATCTAAATGCAGCAATGCGATCAGACCGGAATCAACCACCTCAAAAACCAGCTTGCGAAAGTAGGGCCATACAAACCGGCGCCACATAGCGGGTGATAACAGACAGGGGGCCCCACGCCAGCCGCCCACCCAGACCAGTGGATACTCCTTATTTTTAGCCTGTTGGATGGCTGCGCCTGCCAGGTGCGGCAAAATGATATCCATAACCGCTTCGACTTTTTCCGGTATTTCTATCAGATCGATAGCAAACGCCATCAAAGACCGTGCCCCGCACAGCAGCTCAATCGGCGTCGTGATGTCGCCGCCGCTGAGCACGGGTATGCCGATGGATTGCCATTCCTCACGGACGTTGACCGAGCGACGCTGCGGCGGCAAATATTCTGAGGGCACATCATCGAGGATGCGCTCGTGCATCATTTTATTAAAAAAATCCAGCCATCCGTGATTCAGGATACGGTCATAATCATTGCGATCCATCAATTGGGTTTCGGTTACCTGCCACATGTCGTTTTCCGGCAGGTCCACCCCCGGTACACGCACCTTTGCCATAAAATCATAACACAGGCCATATGGCCAAAATGCGCCATAGTTGATGGCATCGCCATCACCGACCAGCTCATAGGCCTTGATCATGGTATCAATATTGGTCTGGGGAAATTTTAGAAACGCCGCCATGGATGTCTGGGTGACATAGGCTGCAAATCCGGCATACTCCAGAACAACCGGCGTCCGATCCGGCTCCTCTAAAGCTACAGCCTTTAAAATTCGATCCAACCGCTCATTATATAGGTCCTCGGTACTCATGCTAATAGCTTTGGTGTTGATTTTATTTTTTGTCTACCGCAGAGACGCAATTTGGTTGAGCCGGTTGGGCCCGTTTGCCCGTTGTGCCGGTTAAAAATGGAAAAGGTCTAATTATAATCTCTACGGGCTAACAGGCTCAAGGGGCTCAACCGGCAAACCCTAGAGTGGCAAAACAGCTATCGGCCAAAAGATGTGTTTTGAAATCGATTCTCTAACGGGCGAAGACCGCGCCCCTGTCTGCGCTGGACACCATCTGGGCATAGCGGGCCAGATAACCGCTTTTGACTTTCGGCTCGAATTCGGGCAAGGCAGCGATCCGTTTGCGAATTTCATCTTCGGTTAATTGCACGTTGAGACGTTTTTGGGGGATATCAATTTCAATAATGTCCCCATCCCGTAGCGCTGCAATCGGTCCGCCGCCGGCGGCTTCCGGAGAAATGTGCCCGATGGCCGCCCCGCGGCTGGCGCCTGAAAAACGGCCGTCGGTGATCAGGGCCACCTGACGATCCAGCCCCATGCCGGCCAGCGCTGACGTGGGTGAGAGCATTTCGCGCATACCGGGTCCACCCTTAGGCCCTTCGTATCGAACCACGATCACCTCGCCTTTTTTAATCTGCTCATCCATGATGGCCTCAAAGACATCTTCTTCAGAATTAAAAATCCGGGCCGGGCCGGCGTGGGTTAACATTTCTTCCGACACTGCCGCCTGTTTAACAATGGCACCATCAGGCGCCAGGTTGCCGGTCAGGATGGCCAGGCCCCCGCCACTGTGGACCGGCTTTTCAATTGAACGAATGACGGCATCATCTTTGACACCAGCGTTAATTTCCGCCAGCATTTCACCAACGGATTTGCCGTAAACTGTCGGCGGGTCCGTCTTGATGAGCTTGGCTTTATGCAGTTCGGCCAAAATGGCAGGAATCCCGCCAGCATAAAATAGATCCACAACATGGTGAGGACCGGCCGGCGCAATGGAGGTCAGATGCGGAACTTTGGCGGTAAAGGGATCAAAATCCCTGAGGGTTAATTCCAGACCGGCATAATACGCCAATGCCGGGATGTGCAGCGCCGTGTTGGTGGACCCCCCCAGCGCCATATCGGCCGCAATGGCGTTGTGAAACGCGTTTTTCGTCATGATATCGAGTGGTTTCAAATCTTTTTGAACTAAATCGACTGCCTTGTAGCCGGTTTCTTTGGCCAGCCATATCCGTTCTGAAAAAACAGCCGGTGCGCTGCCGTTATACGGTAAAGACATGCCCAGGGCCTCAGAAAGATTGTTCATGGTATTGGCGGTGAACATTCCCGAACAGGAGCCCGCACCTGGGCAAGCGGCGCATTCAAATGTATTCAGTTCTTCTTCGGAGATTTTTCCGCTCTTGAAGCGACCGACGGCTTCAAAAACTTTGTCCAATCCCGTATCTTTGCCATGGACTTTGCCCGGCAGCATTGGCCCGCCGGACAAAAAAATTGAGGGAATGTTCAATCGGGCAGCAGCGATCAGCATTCCCGGTATTATCTTGTCACAGGAAGCTAAAAGGACTAAACCATCAAAAGGATGCGCAACTGCCATGGTTTCGACGGTGTCGGCAATCAACTCCCTGCTGGGAAGTGAATACTTCATACCATCATGGTTCATGGCAATGCCGTCGCAAATGCCGATGGTGTTAAAAACCAGCGGCGTGCCACCGGCGGCATAAACACCGGCCTTGACCGCATCGACCAGTTTGTCCAGATGCATGTGCCCCGGTATGATTTCATTAAAGGAGTTGGCGATACCGATGATCGGCCGCTCCAACTCCCAGTCTGTAAAGCCATCGGCTCTTAACAGGGAACGATGGGGCGCCCTTTCGGGCCCTTTGGTCATTAAATCACTTCGTTTACTCATTTTCTTATTCCTTTAACATATTGCTTGTCGTGTGCTTTCGCTGATGCATGAGTTTGTGCAATGCAGTTACTTATGATTTATTCCTCGGCTTAACATGAATGTTACTGAAAGCCATTTCAAAACCTTTTAGGCGTCTATTTTGCGGCCTTTTGTTAAAAGCGCTTAGCGAAGCGGAGCGCAAAATCTTGAACTGTCTGAAGGCATTAGCCTGAGTTTTCAAGATTTAGCGCAGCAAGCTTAGCGCTTTTCAAAAGACGCAAACCGGCGCAAAAAGGGTTTTGAAATGGCTTCTATTCATTCATAGGCTTCAGCAATTTTTCCACATATATCCGGACAGGGATCAGCTTTTGGGCCAGCATGATTTCCTCGGTTTGTTTCCAGGCGGCCACATCAATTGTGCCGAATTTTAAATCTGCTGAGGGCATCATTAAAATTCGGGTGGCCGGCAATTGCTGGCGGACAATCTCTTCGGGCGTTTCCTTATTGTATTTTAATAACAGCTGAATGGCCGTTTCTTTGTTGGCCGGGTCCAAAGCCTCTCGCCAGCCTTGTAGCAATGCTTTGATGAACTGCTGAACGGTTTCGCGTTTTTCCTCGAGCATTTTACGGGTGGTGACCACCGAGTTCGCCACAAACCGGATGCCCAATCGGCTGGGATCCATCAGATCGAAGCGCTCGCCTGCTTTTTGCAGTTTGCCGCCGATTATAGGCGCCTGGGCATTGCGATAAAGAGGCCAGAGGTCGACCTTGCCCTGGTAGAAAGGGGTATAATCGTAGCGCACACTGAAAAGGGTTACCTCGTTTTGCTGAATACCATATTTGGCCAGCAGCGCACGCATAATGGTTTCATCATTGCCCCCATGGGTAATGCCGATGGTTAACCCTTTGAGATCCTGCGGTGTCTTTAGCGGTGTCTTATCCGGGCGATATATCCAATGCAGCGGATTGGTCTGAAATAGCTGGGCGATGACCACTATTGGCGAACCCTTTGAAACCGCCCGGATCACCTGGTCGGCGGAGGCAACGCCGAACTGTGCATGGCCCAATTCCAGCTCTTTAATGGCATCTTTTTCAGGGCCACCCGGTTTGACATTCACCGCCAACCCGTGTTTTGCGAATAAACCGCTGTCAAGTGCGTAAAGGTCTCCCACCACGCTGATGTTGTACAGCCACTTAAGGCGGTAATTGACTTCCTCCAATGGTTTTTTATCTTCCGAGGTACATCCGCCTAAAAGGAGGATAAGGATTATACCGATTGCCGGCAAACTGATTTGATGAAACCGTTGTTGCTGCATGGTTTATCTCCTTCAGGACCTTTTGATGAAATCCAGGAAGACGGAATCTTTTTTATCAGGGTTTGTTGGTGCTTCACATATATAGTGACAGGAGTTGAGCTCGCTTTTGCTCACTTCGAACTCGCCCGTTGTCGCCCCGCTGCTATTTTTTTGCCTGTGCTAAATGCCTCCGATGCGCCTTTTAATGATCATTCCCAACCATTCCAGAAATACCAGGTAGATTGAGGTGCAGATACCGATCAAAAAGAGCGCAACCAGTATTTTTGCCAGATCGCTCTGGTAAAGGGCGATACGGATACTGTAACCGATCCCCGCATTGGCTGCAATGAATTCAGCCACAATGGTGCCCACCATCGCCAGAGTGGCGCTTCCGACGATAACGGTCATCAGTTTATGGATATTTTCGAAAGCCCGGATTTTGACCTGAAGCTGCCAGTTCATTCTGCGGGTGGATTCAAAGAAATGCTCGATTTCCACTACGGGTTCCGAAAATATACCGATAATTGAGAGCAGTAACGGAAAATAGCAGATCATCGCCGCTATGAGCAAGCGTGAAGAGAGACCGTCTCCCAGCAAAATAAAAATAATCGGCGCCACGGCCACGATGGGATAGGCCTGAATATTGTAGGCCGCCACCCGAATAAAAGAACCGATCCAGTCGGTTAACCGCCCGATAATGCCTACCATCGTTGCCATGCAGATGGACAGTAGGTGTCCCAAAATGGCCACCGACAAGGTGTTGAGCACCGCCAGCAGGTAAAGCCCGAAATAGCGCCGACAGGCGATTCCGATGTCGGAAAAACCCGGGATGACGTAATCTGATAAATTCAGGCTGTATTTTACCAGCATCAGGCCGCCAAAGCCGATAAAATAGATGATCAAAAATTGATAGATACGTCTATGTAGCATTAACGATCTCCAGCATAGATTGCTCAAGATCCCTTTCAGCCAGTGGCTGGCGGCCATTGAAATCCTGACCTTGAAGTAAAACGGCCTGGGGGTCTTTATGGTGACTGCGCAGCACAAGGATCTGTTTGCAAAATTTTGAAACCTCAACCACATTATGAGAGATATACAGAAAGCAGCGTTCGGGATACAGGTCCTTGATCTTTAATATTATTTTTTCTTTGGTGATTTCATCTACGTTGGCAAGGCTTTCATCCATAATCAGTAGGTCAAAGTCTTGAAGCAGATAACGGGTGAGGTTGGTTCGATTTTGCTGGCCCAAGGACAGCTGGGCGAAGCGGGAATTTAAACTGGTTTCAAGCCCAAACGAATCCACCAGTTCTTCCATGCGCTGCCGGTTGGGCGTCGGCGTTATTTGGGTCAGATGCTCCTGGACACTGGACCATCCCGGAAGCCGTTCCAGATTATACGTGTATAGGACCTGGTTTATTTGATGCAGTCGAATGTCTCCGGAGAATTCTTTGATCGCTCCGGCAATCATTTTTGCCAGGGTCGTCTTACCTACACCGGATGGTCCGAACAATGCGTGAAAGCCGGGATCGGTCACCTGGCAGCTCAATTGCCGAAAGACATTTCTGACAGATCCCGGATAGACATAATTTAATTCTCTTATGTCGAGCTGCATTATTCCTCGAATCTAAAATGGATTCAAATATCTGCGTTTTGTAGTATAAAGGCACCATCGAGATGGTGAACAGCCAATTGGCGCTGAAACCTGCCGATGCGCTGATCTATTTCCTGGCGGGGGACGATTTCCATCATTTTTGCTTCATTGGTGCGTTTTCTAAGCGGCCATCGAGTGTTTTTTTCATCATGTCTCTCCTGTAGATATTTTATACCCGTTGCTGGGTTTGCCTTAAATATAGATACAGACCGATTCCGCCTGCAATCATCAGCGCACAAAGAATTTGTCCCATGGAAAAGGATAAAAAGATAAAGCCGATGTGGGCGTCGGGCTGGCGGAAAAATTCAATAAAGAATCGCACAGTACCATAGCCGATCACATAAAAAGCCAGCATCGCCCCTCTGGGTTTTTGAATTTTACGGATGCGCCAAAGAATGACAAAAAGAAAAATGCCTTCAAAGAAAGCTTCGTACAGCTGGGATGGATGCCGCAGTGCTTTTTCTGCGGCCTGAGGAAAATACATGCCGATCGGTGCGGTAGTTATCCGCCCGTATAATTCTCCGTTCATGAAATTGCCAAGCCGGCCAAAGGTATAGCCCAGGGGCACCACTGTAAAATATAAATCCGCCACATCCCAAAGATTCAATTTTGCTTTGCGGACATACCACGTGACTGCCAGCAATGCCCCAATCAGACCACCATGATAGGACATGCCTGAGATGCCGGTAAACGTAAAACCATTAGAAAACGAAAACGGTAAAAAGATTTCAAGCGGGTGGTGCAGATAATATGCTAAGTTGTAAAATAACACATAGCCGAGACGCGCACCGATAATCAGTCCCAGGATGGCGTAGGTGGTAATATCGTTAATCTGATCCTTTGTGAACGTGAAACGTCTTTCATGCTTGATGCGATAAAGAACCAGAAAATACGTCAGGGCGAAGGCTGCAATATACGACGCCCCATAATACTGGACCTTGAAGCCGCCGATTTCAAATATCACCGGGCTTATGTTTTGCGGCAGGTGCTGCCACCAATCCCAGAATTCACTCATTAAAACGTGCTTCCCACTCCTTTCTAAAATATCAGCCAATCATAGGGTATTATGCTTTTTATGTCAAAGAAAGGCGCCTCATTTCGTGCTGCTACGCACACTCGTTATCTAATTTTCAGTTGATAAATTCTGTCAGTATGGAATACTAGATACTAAGGTACACCGGAGGAAATATGTTTGATTCGCAAGATCGAAGAATTCATTTTGGTCTGCTCATTGTTCGATTGGGTTTAACAGCCGTGCTCTTTTTGCATGCTTTGCCAAAACTAGTCGATGGCTTGCAACAATGGGAAAATGTCGGGAATAAAATGGGGTGACTTTTTTGGATACGAACGCCTCTATCTTTGACGTTTCTGTCAGCCGCAGCCGGCCGGACGCGTTGTGCATTAGCTGGAAAACCAAACATAAAAATTTGCGAATATCCATTTATCACGGGACGACTCCTGAAACCACCCAGCGCAAAATCCCCTTTAAATTTATCAAAAACCAAACGGCAGTCATCATTTCGAAATTGGATCCCAAGGTGCCCCATTATTTTAAAGTCGTTCCTGAAGCGGGCAAAGCGATCATTGTCGGCGAGCGGCGCCTGCCCCTGCAAAAAACGGTTAACTCCAGAGACCTTGGCGGTTATGAGACTGCCGACGGACATCGGGTTAAATGGGGCAAAGTCTTTCGCTCCGATCATCTGGCCCGGCTGAGCTCTGATGACATCGCTTTCTTGAAGCAGTTGAAGATTCAGACGGTATTTGATTTTCGCACTTTGGCTGAAGTCCGCAGCCGGCCGGATCGGTTTCCAGCAGATGATCATGGCTCCTATGTTCACCTGCCGGTCAACCATCTCAAATTCGAACCCGCGCTTCTGTTTGAAAAACTAAAAAATGGAGATGCGGACTGGTTAACGCCTCAATTTTTAATCAAAGGCTATCGATTAAATGTGGATCAATTTGCCCGCTCCTGGGGGGCAGTATTCAAGCGTCTGGCCGATCCGGCGCAGTTACCGCTGATTTTTCACTGTACCGGCGGTAAGGATCGGGCCGGCACATTTGCAGCACTGCTGTTGCTTGCCCTGGGGGTTCCGGAAAAAACCGTTATCGATGATTATGGGCTTTCCAATATCTATATCGCTGATGTGGTCAATCAGATCTATGCACAATTTAACATCGACGCCCAATATCGGAAAAAAATTTCACCTTATTTTTCCGCACCGCAGTACTGTATTGAAGCCATGCTATCCCACCTACATGATAAATATGGCTCACCGACCGCATACCTCAAATCAAAGGCGGGGATGACAGAGGAGATGCTGCAAAAAATTAAATATCAATTGCTCGAGTAATATATTCGATTCCGTTTCCTTCATTCCATTCGCTTGTGGATTCTGGCAATCCGCCAGCGGCCCACATCTACAGATTTATAATAATTGTCAAAAATATGTTCCGATTGACTTGGTGAGTCTTTCAAGTGTCATTGCGACCTGCCCGCCATCGTCCTCCTGAGGCGGACTCTATTCGGCCCGCCTTCGACTTGAGCTCAGGCCGAAAGTAGCTCATGGCCGAGGGCAGGTGAGACGGGCGGAGCAACATGTCATTGCGAGCAAAGCGTAGCAATCTTTTAGGTTTTCCAAAGGATTGCTTCGTCGCCGGGCTCCTCGCAATGACAGATTATCGGAAAAAATTTTGACAATTTCTATAGTCAGCTGCTGCATACAACCAGCCAGAGGCCAGCAGCCAGTCGCCAGAAGCAAATATCTGTTTTAATCTTAAATTGACATTGCTGTAAAAAACCTTTAAATATCAGTGCGGGGGACATGTTGATTGAAAGCCGGGAATTTATGCCCGTCGGTCAGCAGTTGACCATATCCTTTATGCGACCCAAATCCAGAGACTTTATCAAAGTCAGCGGGCAGGTTGTACGCACGGTATCCGCAGGTTTCGGGGTTAAGTTTGATGGGCATGTAGACGATATCTCGACTTGAAACGAGCGTTTCAAAATGAAAAAGAAAATATTGGTCGTCGATGACGAAGATTTTCAGAGAGATTTGTTGAATAAACTTTTGAGCAAGGCAGGTTATTCAGTGGCCGAAGCAGAATCACCGGAAGTGGCACTCGCGCTAATGAGAAAAGAGGATTTTCCGGTAATTATAACGGATCTGATTATGCTCGATATGGACGGTGTTGAGTTTTGCCAGCGAATCAGAGAGCGAAATTCACAGTCAGTCATTATTGCCTTGACCGGATATGCGGATCTATACGATCTGCAAAAACTCAAACGGGTCGGCTTTGACAATTATCTGACCAAGCCCATCAAACTTGATAAAATTCAACCGGTTGTTGAAGCGGGATTTGAGAAAATAAAACAAAGAAAAAAAAGCAGTCGCTAAGCGTAAAAATTTATTTCAATTTTTTATTACTTTTTACACCCTGTTCAGGGTGAAAGGGTCCACTGGTGACCTTATTTCGCCCTGAATTTTTTGCCTGGTAAAGATACTGATCCGCCATCTCAATAAAATCCTCCAACGAAAAATCCGTCAGGGTCGCGCCCTTGTCAATGCCGGTTACCCCAAAACTGGCCGTTATGGAGACCATCTCGCCTTCCCAGATAAATTTCTTTTTGGCAATTCGTTTGCGAAGCCTTTCGGCCAGTCGACGGGCATTCTTAAAATTGGTTTCGGGCAAGACCAGCAAAAACTCCTCGCCGCCATAACGTGCCAGCCAGTCCATGTCAGAGCGGATCAATGACAGGATGTGCTTGACAAATTCCTTAAGTACCATATCACCGCACAGATGACCGTATGTGTCGTTTACACGCTTAAAATGGTCGATATCACATAAAGCGATTGCAAGCGGGTGATGGTAACGCGAGGCTCTTTTCATTTCATGCTGCAAGTGTTCGTTCAGGTAACCCCGATTGTAGCAGCCGGTCAGAGAATCTTTTCTGGATAGAAGTCTGATTTCACCGTTGGCTTTTTCCAGTGATTTGTGTTTTCGTTTCAAACGCTCATACAGCAGGGTGTTTTCCAGTACCAATGAGTATTGCTTGGCCAGCATGGTCAGAAGCTTCATATTTTCTTGCGTGATAAAGCTTTCTTCTATGGGGGTCTTGATCATAACCACACCCAGCGTTCTTTTTATGGTGGAAAGCGGCAACATGACAATTGATTTGCCGTCATCAAATGCCAGGGCGGGTATCAGCGCCGGTTGCCTGCGATTGATTATCCAGGAAAATATGCCGCATTCAATTTGATAATCGATCTCCTTTTTACAGATTTTTTTTCGATCGTCGGGGTAGACATATTCTAAAATAAATTCATGGGAATCATCATCAACAACAAAAAACGCACAAACCTCTATTTTTATTAAGCTGCGCACGTCATCGAGAAATACCTCCCATATCTGCCCGATGGTGGCCGGAAAATCGATACGATCCTGAAATTGCCCCATGTGCTCAATTTTATCAATAAGCTCCAGCAGCGCTGTTCTTTGTTCTGACATGGCCATGATCTCCTAAACTCTCAATATCTTATCAGAAATATTATTTAGCGCAAGCCTTTCAAGTCCAATTGAAATCCCCTACCCGGTTGCTTGCGGTTTGATTTTGCGCTGGATTTTTTTAGCGGTTCATTGTAGCGTTCAGCTTTAATTTCGACTCTGTGCATTCAGGACTATCTGAAAATCTAAAATGAACAACGATCAATCGGTTACATTATTTATCCAGTGTCTGGTGGACACCCATTATCCCGAGGTGGCCGAGGCCATGGTGGGCGTGCTGCGCCGGTTGGGGATTTCTCTGACCTGCCCCGGTGACCAAACCTGTTGCGGGCAGCCGGCCTTTAATTCCGGCTATCGCCGCCAGGCCCGGAATGCCGCGCAGCATTTCATAGAGATATTTGAAGATGCCGCCATCATTATCTGTCCATCGGGTTCCTGTGTGAACATGGTGCGGCATCATTATGCGGAGCTGTTGCAAAACGATATAAAATGGTTAGAGCGTGCCCGACACCTTGCGCAGCGCACTTATGAATTTAGCGAATATCTGGTGGACGTGCTCGGGGTTGATGACCTGGGTGCACGCTTTGATGGCCGAGTGACCTATCATGACTCCTGTCATTTGCTGCGCGGCATCGGTGTTCGACAGCAGCCGCGCACGCTTCTACAACACGTTTCCGGACTGGATTTTGTTGAAATGCAGGATTCGGATTACTGCTGTGGATTCGGCGGCACCTTTTCGGTCAAGTATCCAGAAATTTCAGACGCCATGGTCACCGATAAGGTCAAAAACATCATGGAGACCAAAGCCGATGCGGTGGTGGGTTGTGATATGGGGTGCCTGATGAACATCCAGGGCAAGCTCAGCCGCCTGGGCAGTCCGATAAGGGTTATGCATTTGGCACAAATACTCGCAGGTTTTCATCCATAAATGGCCCTTTTTCCGATGAGCTGTGTTCTCCGTGGGCTTACATCCTCGACGTACTTAAAGTACGCCTCGTCGTAAAGCCCGTGTGCGGCCGTGCTCATCGAAAAAATTGCTCATTTCTGGATTGAAAACCAGTTGGTCCTAATAAAAATGTCAAAAGCGACAACTGAAAATTACGTGGCTGAGGCCAAAAGGGCGATAAACAACCCGGTGCTGCAAAAAGCGCTGGCGGATTTACAGAAGCGATTCGGCCGCGGCACTGCCGAATCTTATCGTCGGCTGCCGGAGGGACCGGATCTGCGCTTAAAAGCCCATGAGATCCGGATGAAGACCATTGAAAATCTGGATGTTGTTCTGGAAACCCTGGCGGCCAACATCCGCAAAAACGGTGGCCACGTGTATTTTGCCAAAGATAGCCGGGCCGCCGTGAAGTATTGCCTGGATGTCGCCCGGCAACATCAGGTCCGGCGGGTGGTCAAGGGCAAATCCATGGTGAGCGAAGAAATTGGCCTAAACGATGCGCTTGTGGATGCCGGCATCGAAGTCTCCGAAACGGACCTGGGCGAATACATCATCCAACTGGCCGGTGAGACGCCTTCACACATCATTGCTCCGGCCATCCACAAAACGCGCCATGATGTCGGCAGCCTCTTTGCGGCTAAGCTGAATATCCCCTACGAGGAAGATCCGCCGAAATTGACCTGGATTGCCAGAAAGGCCTTACGGAAGAAATTTTTAGCCGCCGACATGGGCACTTCCGGCTGCAATATCGCCTGTGCCGAAACCGGACACATTACAACCGTCTCCAACGAGGGCAATATCCGCATGTCAACCACTCTGCCGAAAGTCCATATGGCGTTCATGGGCATGGAGCGTGTTGCCGCTTGCCTGGAAGAGCATGATATCCTTTTAAGGCTTCTGTGTCGTGGGGCTGCCGCACAGAATATGGCCACATATGTCAGCTATATCGGCGGGCCCCGCCAGCCGGATCAAGCCGATGGACCGCAGGAATTTCACCTGGTCATTCTGGACAATGGGCGCAGCCGGATTCTGGCCGATCCCGAATTTCGCGAGATGCTGTGTTGCATCCGTTGTGCGGCCTGCCTGAATGTGTGTCCGGTCTACGCCAAAGTCGGCGGGCATTCTTACGGCTACGCCTACACCGGTCCGGTGGGCGCGGTGGTCACACCATTGCTGGTGGGGATCAATCGCGCCAGACACCTGTGTCAGGGAGAGACCCTGTGCGGCGCCTGCCAGGATGCCTGCGCGGTCAATATTGATCTGCCGCGCATGTTGCTGGCGTTGCGAACCAAGCTGGCCGAAGGAGACCCGTCCTGGCAGGTGGCACCGGCAGATCGCAAAGAAAAGTTTTTATGGCAGGCGTGGTCCCGGATTATTCAGAAGCGGGCTGTTTACGACGTTGCTCTGCGATTAATGTCTCTGGCACAAAAACTGCTGCCGCAGCGAAACGGTATGATTCGCCGCCTGCCGCCGCCGGTAAATGGCTGGACAAAAGGACGGGATATCAAAGCGCTGGCGGCCGAATCGTTCATCAGTCGCTGGAAAAAAAGCCTTTGGAATGATGTCCGAAGAAATGAGTAACATTTGATAGCGGGCATATCATTTTCCGAAAGGCAAATTAAATAAAATGAAAAATTCAGGCCAAGAAGAATTTATAAACACCGTCAAAAAGGCCTTAGGAAAACCGCAGGATGAATCGCGGGGCGCGGTCGATTTGTTCAGCGACGACATATCCGCTGAAAGCCGTGCCATATTAGAGGGTATCCAAAATCGTAATGCTGCGGACAGACAAAAACTGCTTGACACTTTGATTGAAGCCGCCGGGCCCATCAACCTGCAGGTGATGCCCTGCGATGACGTCAGCGCGGTAACCACTGCCATCACCGAACTGGTCCGGCATAAGGATCCCGAATGGGGAGACCAAAAGCGTGTGGTGGCCTGGGACCATCCGCTGGTCGAGCACCTGGACCTGCCGGCCGCCCTGTCTGGACAGAACGTACCGTTGTTTGTCACCGAGTCGAAGGCATTCGCAGATGAAGACATCCGGCAGCAGGTAATTGATGCTTACATTGGCGTTACCGCGGCTGATTTTTGCATGGCCGATACCGCCACTTTGGTGATGCGGGCACGGCCCGGACAGGCGCGTACCGTATCGCTGGTGCCGGCCATTCACATGGCCGTTATCACGCTCGATCAGATCATTGCTGACCTCAAAGAGCTTTATGCCCTGCTGAGATGGGACCCACATGAGCGCCAGGAAGGTCTAACCAATTGCCTGACATTTATATCCGGCCCCAGTAAAACGGCTGATATTGAAGCCACCATGGTTCACGGCGCCCACGGTCCCCGCGAAGTCCATCTTTTTGTGATCACATCCTAGTGTTGCGTCCCAGAGATAATTTCCCAAATAAGAGCCGGCCATGTCATTAACAGTTTTTATCAGACATAGATCACCTCGCTCCGGATTGTATGCTGCAGGGATATATAGCGGCTGTCAAAAATATGTTCCGATTGAATTAGTGAATCTATCAAAAGTCATTGCGAGCGAAGCGAAGCAATCCGATGCGAAGCATCGTCCCGAGCAAAGTCGAGGGATCCCTCGATACACTCGGGATGATCCGCTAACGCAGATCAGATTGCTTCGTCGCAAGGTTCCTCGCAATGACAGTTTATCGGAACATATTTTTGACAGTTACGATAGATCGGTCTTTTGATGATCGAGATGTTTAACAACCAAAAAATATTCTAAAAGGCTGCTCGTTAATCTTTTTGGCTGCCAATAAATCGATAGATGGCCGCCGGATTCAGGTGACCGCCGGATATGTGCCCGATGGCATAGGCCATCGTCAACACCGTGAGACCAAAGGCTAACGAAACACCCAGTAGTCCGATGCCAACGTCGGCAAATGCGGCCGCCAGCACTGCGCTACCGCATCCGCCAAGTACCAGCCAGAAAGTTCCAATAAACTCTGCACCATAACTTTTCATTTGCTTTTCCTTTAGGTCGGGATTGATGTAAGTGGGTATGAATCAGACCTTCTCATGATAAATATTCTCAATGATTTTCCATTTTATGTAGAAGGATTCTTTGTCAAGTTAACCCGGATAGCGTTAGAATTGGACTAGCGATTTTTTTATCATACAGCGGGGTAGATATTGGCTATTTTTGGTTCACCAGGAGGCGCTCTCTTCGGCCGCAAAAATCGGCTTAATGTCATAAAAGCACTGTTTGTTTTCGGCAATTGACACCGGTCTGTTGAATACCTATTTTTTCGCTAATCCAAATAAAAGTCGATATGTAAGAGAAATTCTTGTATTTTCAATTTCCGGTGTAAAAGCGATTGACCTAAGCGAGAAGAGCGTCTTATAAAGTTTGCTATGACGAATCCAATTAATGTAATGATCCTGAAAGAAGATTGATTCGCAATGATCTTCTCGTTCGAGTAACGAATTTAATTTCGATTGTTAATCATTTAGGAGGGACCCGCATTGCGAAGAGAAGAAGTGGTTCAGCTCAGTTTTGGAGATCGCAACAGCCAAAAATCTCTGTGGGGGAACTTCTTGCGTGTGGCCGGCCCGATCGGATTTGTGCTTGTCATGCTGGCTGCGCTGCTCGCCATTATCGTATATTCCTATTTTAGCAATCGCCGGGATGCATTGGCCTTGTCGGAGGAAGTGCTGGGAGCGATCGAACGGCGCATCGCCGGCGAGTTGGATGCTTTTATTGTACCGATTGAAGATACGGTTCAGCTCACCGCCGACTTTTTAGAAAATACGCCATTTGATATTCGCAATCGGGACCTGTTGGAACCGCTTGCTTTCAGAGTGTTGGACAATCTTTCGCAGGTAAGCAATTTCATTGTGGCCGATCTTCAAGGCAACTTCTTAATGATCGCCCGCCAGCCGGACGGGTCGCTGCACACCAAAATCATCGAACGCTCCGACGCCGCCGCTCGGACCACCTGGATTCGCCGGGACCCGGCGGGCAACGTGGTTGATGAAGAAACCGTCTTCGATGATCCTTACGATCCCCGGGAGCGGCCCTGGTACACGGGGGCTGTCACCAGAGAAGAGCCGAACTGGTCCGATTTCTACATATTTTTTACCAGCCAGACCCACGGTGCAACCATTTCTTTGCCGATTATGGGAGAAAACGATGAACGCCTGGGTGTATTCGGCCTGGATGTCGAATTGAAAGAAGTCAGCGCGTTTCTGGAAACGCTCAAAATCGGCGAAAACGGGGAAGCCATCATTATCGACGAAGAAGGATACATCGTTGCCCATCCGGAGATCAAAAAAATGGTCAAAAAAGAGGGCGATCTGTATAAACCTATTTTGGTCGAAGAACTGGCAAACCCGGTTTTGAATCGGGCGTACAACCGCTTCCAGATCGAGGGGCATGGTCATCGGGATCTGGTCGTTGACGGCCAGCGTTATCTGAGTACCGCCTTTCTGATGCCCCAAAAAACAGGGCTTGATCTATCGGTATTTGTTTTTGTACCGGAAGAAGACTTTGTCGGATTTGTGGGGCGCAACAACCGCAATGTTATCCTGATGTCCGCCGGTGTTGTGGCCCTGGCAGCCATTCTGGCCGGCCTGCTGGTTTTCCAGGGGCTGCGGGCGGAACGCAATGCCCGGCAAGTGCTCGATCGCCAGGATCAACTCGAGGCCCAGAGCCGGGCCTTTTCTGAGCTTTCATCCAGCGCGACCATGTTTGATGCCGAGGATCCTGAATCCTTCGGGCAGTTAACCGAAATTGTTACCGGTGCCATCAATTTAAGACGCAGCAGCTTGTGGAATTATGACGATGGCGGCCAAATTTTGAAGTGTATCGACAGTTACGATCGTGAAAGCTACGGCCATACGCAGGGGACCGTGCTTGCCCGGGTCGATTTTCCTGTGTTGTTCGATCTGATGCAGAACGGTGAAGAGATCAACGCCACTGATGCGGAAACGGATACGCGCTTGGCCGAACTGTACCGGGTGTACTTGCAACCGCTGGGCTGTGAATCATTGTTGGCGGTACCGATTCGCTATCACGGTCAGACCGTAGGGGCCCTGTGGTTCGAGCACGATCGACAGCACGACGGCTGGACGAGCGAAGAAATTTCCTTTGCGCATGCCATTGCCGATATGCTGGCGCTGCGGTTGTCAGTGGATCCAACATGCATCCGTGCATTTGCACAGCCGGAAGAAGATATTGAAACTGCAGAGGCACCGGGCGCCTTATCGCTGCAACCGGCCCCGGTCTCCAGCGACATCCAACCCGAGGTCCATCCTGTAGCACCCAAGATCACCCGACAACGTTCGAGCCCCAATTCGATGGGCGGTAAAGCGCCCATCACCTCGTTTTTGGATCGTCTCAAAGCCGGTGGTATCGATCCCGATCAAACCGCGGCAGATATAATTCCCGATACGACTGTCCTGGTTCTGAAATTTACCGACACCTTATCCCTTGCCGGGCGGATTACGGACACCGAGTCAACAACGACGGTTGATCAACTGGTCGGCCATCTGGAAGATCTGGTCACAGCCCAGGGCATCGACTATATGAAGGTGATGGGGGAGGAAATCGTCTGTGCGGCGGGATTCGAATCTGGATCCGAAGACCATGCCGGTCTGATCGCTGACCTGGCACTCGGGATCCAGAATCACTGTAGCGGCCTGTTTGCATCGCTAAACACAGCCATGGAATTCCGAGTCGGGATCGACACCGGTGCTGTTTTGGGCAGTTCGGTGGGTCGCAAAGCGAAAACCTATAATATTTGGGGCGAGTCGGTTCGTTTTGCATCCAAAATGGCAGATTCCGGATTACCCGGCGGCATCCAGGTTTCGGAAACCACCTATCGACGGCTGCGCGCCCGTTACCTGTTTAAATTGCGCGGCCACTATTATTTGCCCAACATCGGTGAAACCTCAACGTATCTTCTGACAGGACGAATATGAACGGAGAAGGCGTTATATTCAGAGGAAGCGCTACATCGCGTACGGGATCGGTGCTGAGACGCTTGCTTGCTACCACCGGAAAATGGACGATGGGCCTCTGGCGGGCATTGGTTCGATTGATCAGCGATGCCGTGGCCGTCATCTGGCAAAGCTGTCGCCCGACCACCTGGCGACAGTCAATCCGCACCGAGTTTATGCGCCAGTGTTATGAGGTCGGCGCAAGTGCGCTACCCTTTATTCTGTTCAGCGGGATTTTCGTCGGGTTTGGCACCTTGGCTCAGACGATTCACTGGTTAAAGGTGTTTGGCGGTACAGCATTGTTCGGCGGCTTTTTGTCCGAAATTTTGGCAACTGAAATTGCACCGGTGGTGGTGGGACTGATTTTGATCGGACGCAGCGGATTAAGGCTTTTGGTCGAATTGGGGACTATGAAGACCGAAGGTCAGGTCCGTATGCTGGATGCCCAGGGAATCGATCCGTTTCTGTATCTGGTGGTGCCGCGCGTACTGGCATTTTGCATTTGTATGTTTTCGCTGACCGTTGCCTTTGTGGCGGTGGCTATTTTAGCAGGGTACGCTTTAGGTGCCGTTGCCGGCCTGATACAATTCACGTTTTTCGATTTCCTCAATCGCGCCATTGGTTCATTGGGGTGGCAGACCTATGTCGTGTTTACCTTAAAGACAATTGCCATTGGTTTTGCGATTGCGCTGATATCCTGTAAAACGGCGCTCTCAGTTAGCGGTGTCTCGGCCAATGTCGTGGATATTATGCCGCGGGGATTTGCCAAATCTGCTCTGGCCACCCTGATCATATCCATTGCGCTCACAATTTTATTTAGATGATGGTGAAACCGAATGGCAGTGATTTTAGAGAAGCAGCGCATCATCCTAAAATTCGAAGAAACTGTTTTTACGAGTGCAATGCGCGGCATCGCCGAATCCAATAAACTCGACCTGAGTATTTGCAGCGGTGAGCTGGTTCTGGTTCGTCTGGCGCGTCTGGAGCAAACAGCGGGATTTGCGGATGCGTGCTCCGGAATATTTTCACCGACCCGTGGGCGCATCTTTTTTCTGGGGAGAAACTGGCCGGAGCTTGCGCCCGACCAGGCCAATGCCCTGCGGGGCCGAATCGGACGTGTATTCAGGACCGGCAACTGGATTAACCACTTATCGCTGATGGAGAATATATTGCTTTCACAACTTCACCATACCCGTAGGCCTGCGCGCCGGCTTCGTGATGAAGCCGGGAAGCTGGCAGAGCAGTTTGGCCTTCCGGGGTTGCCCTTAGGGCTGCCCGGTGATTTTACAGAAGCTGACCTGCGACGCGCTGCCTGTGTGCGGGCATTTTTGGGTCGGCCCCTGCTGATTTTGTTAGAAGAGCCGACTTCCGGAATTTACCTTGAAATCATATCGGCACTGATGACGGCCATCCGAGAAGCGCGGGAGCGCGGTGCCGCCGTGATCTGGTTGACGCAAAAAGATTTGATCTGGAATGATCAGACCCTGCCGGTAACCCAACGCTATCGACTGGCGTCCGGGAAGTTGATGGAGATGACAACATGAAAGAGACGCTCGGGCAACCAAAGTTCCGCTATACGAATGAGACGGTCGGTCTGTTTGTGCTGATCAGCTTGCTGATTTTTGTCGCCGGACTCATATACTCCGGCCAGGTGCGCAAGTGGTTTAATCCCGGGGAAACGCTCAAGGTGGTGTTGCCCGATGAAGGGCTTTTCGGCCTGGCCGAAGGATCAGCGGTCGAAATTCTGGGCACCAAAGCCGGGGAAGTCCGGGATATCGTCATCAATCCCGACGAGAAAATACATGCGAATGTACGCATCGATAGTGATATGGTGGTATTTGTTCGCAGCGACTCAAAAGCGTCCATACGAAAGACATTCGGCATTGCCGGTGATGCCTATCTTGAAATTACCCGGGGCACCGGGGCGCCACTTGATTGGGAATTTGCCGTTCTTACCGTCGAATCGGATCGCAAGACATCCGATACGCTGGCGGAGGTAATCGAAGAGCTGCGGGCCAAGATTTTACCGGTTGTTGATGATGCCCACAAGGCGATTCTTTTGTTGATGGCAGTGGCAAAGGATTTGCAGGATGAAGACAAGGGCGTCCAGCAGTTGCTGACGAATCTGAATTCCATTGCCGACAAGATCGACAGTGGGGAAGGGGCGCTCGGGCGCCTGCTAGCCGAAGATAAGCTCATAAGAGACCTGGAAAGCATGGTCGCTCGCCTGGGACCGCTTTTTGATGATTTGGAAGAAATGGTTGACAACGTCTCGGAATACTCCGCTGAATTCGATAACGAAACCGGTGATATTCCTAAAATTACACGCAGTCTCAAAAAGACAATGGCATCTTTGGAAATCGTGATGAAGGACCTCAGCGCAGCGACCCCCCGGCTGCCGAAGATTGTCGAAAATGTCGGCGACACCGCGGATACCGTCCCGGTCCTCGTTTTGCAATTGCAACAGGTGATGGTCGAACTGGAGCGTTTGATCCAGCAACTTCAGTCGCACTGGTTGCTGGGGGGTGGCTCCCGTCAGCCGTCACCGACGGATAGCCGAATATCACCCCTGGAGGTAAATCCATGATTCGTTATCTTCGTTTCTTTTATGGAATGGGATGTATCGGTTTGCTGATGGCAGTTGCCGTTTTGACGCTGAGCGGTTGCGGGTCCTCACCACCGAAACAAAAGGGTCCGGCCCCCGATCAAGCGCTTGAACGATTTAATCGCGCCGCACGGCAGGCCTATGATAAGGGCCGACTCGAGCAGGCTGCCAATTTTTACCGCAGGGCGCTGGAGCGTGCCTATGCGCGTGATGACACCGCAGCGATCCTGGATGCCCAGTATAATCTGGCCGTTTGCTTGCTGAACTTGAATTCCTACCAAGAAGCGCTGGATGTGGTTCGGAGTGCTGAAACCGAAATGGCCCTGACGGATCATGGTAAATCGCTTGATTTTCTGCTCCTGGAAGCCACCATCCTTCATCGGCGCGGCGATCTGGATCAGGCCTGGCAAATCACCGATCAAATTCTATCCCGCCAGATAGAAGCCTCTTCGGCTGTTGGGAGCAAAACCCATTTCTTGCGGGGATTGATGGCCAGCGAGCGAGGCGATATGACTCAATTGCGCGCGGAAATTACCGCCCTCGGGCAACCGGAGCAATCCCGTTTGCGTGCCGATCGTCAGGAGCTGGTCGGGCGTCTGGCCATGGCTGAACAAAACTGGGATACTGCCATTGAAGCATTCGACTCGGCCTCAAACCTGCGCCGCGAAACGCTTGATTATCGGGGTATGGTGAGGGTGGTCGTCCTGGCAGGCGAGGCCAGTCAAAAGGCGGGGCGGACCCGGGAGGCAGCCATTTATTATCTGAGAGCCGGGCGAAGCGCTTTTTGGCAGGATGAGTTCGATGATGCCCGCCAATGGCTGAATCAGTCCGCCCGACTGGCAACCAGCGCCGGTGAAGACCAAATCCTTCAGGAGGCCCGCAACCTTTTACAGCAGATAGAGGAGTTAGACGCAGCATCTTCGTAAAGCCACGCTGTAAAGGCGAGCCGGGTAGAGTAAATCAATGTGAATAGTAAACAAGCGTGTTTCCTTCAGCGGGATGCAGCGCGATATCAAAAACAGGTATCATTTGTTGGCTGATCACAGCTGGTGCGGGATATGCTAGGGTTTAATTTCGATCGGAGTGCCGGGTTTAACGGCGTCATAGACCGCATCCATATCACGGTCGCTTAGCGCGATGCATCCGTTGGTCCAGTTGAAGCGCTGAACCAGGATTGATAGCGGCCCATAGCCGTTTTTCTGCCCATGGATCATGATATCACCGCCGGGGTCGACGCCGCGATTTGCTCTTTTCAACGAGGACCATGTCCGCCATCTGCTCACTGTGAGCGGATCCCAGAGTCAGAAGAAAAACGAAGGCTGTTGCGATTATTTTAGCTAAAAATTTCATACAATTATCTTCTGCCAGGACGCTTTTACCGGCGTTGATAGGCATGGATTAGGGCATCGGTGAGCCGGATGTCAATATGCGGTTGACTGCGCTTTATTCGTTTCATCGGCTAATTTTGAAATTCCGTCGAAATCAAAATCTTCCGCCATTTGAATGAAGCGATCCGCAATCGGTGCAAAAGACTCGGATTTAGACCTGAATTCCTCGGCAATGGTTTTAATGCGGATGACATCGCCCATTTCGGCTGCTGCGCGAATACGATCAGCGGCCTCTTTGGCCAGTTCGGCAGGAATTTCTGCCAGCGCCGCGGCCGGCGGCCGTTTGGTTTCATCCGCCGGTGAAGGACCCAGAATCCGCACGGAGCTGAGGGCGGCCTGGAATGCGTTTTTCAATTCAGCGAAAGATTGGTTCAGCTTCTCTTTGGAAAATCCCTGCTGGAGGCCCCCTTTTACCCCTTTTTCCAATTCGACGGCCGCCGAATGGAGATCGGTGGCCGCCAGGTTGCCGGCTAGTCCTTTGAGATTGTGAACCCGGCTGTGAGCCTGCTCAAAATCTCTGGCTTCCAGTGCCTGCTGAATGTCATCAGCAATGCCGGCATATTTCCTGCTAAGGTCCAGCAGCAGCTTGCGATACAGTTTTTTGTTTCCCTGCAGACGCTTGAGGCCGTCTGCCAGATCAAATCCGGGCAGGGATTCGGGCAAACCTTCCGCCTCGGGAACGGTCTCTGCCGGGGATTCTGTTACAGCAGGCGGCTCTTGCTGTTCGACCACGCCGCGGTTTTCATGCGGCTGGATCCATTTTTGCAATGTCGCGAACAACTGCTCCGGGTCAATGGGTTTGGTGATATGGTCACTCATACCGGCCGCAATGCTTTTTTCAGCATCACCGGCCATGGCATGCGCCGTCATGGCAATAATCGGAATTGGCGCTTTGTCTTTATTCCGCACTCCGCCTTCCCACTTCCGAATTGTCTTTGTGGCGGTGTACCCATCCATTACGGGCATCTGGACATCCATGAGCACCGCATCATACGCATTTCTCTGGATGGCCGTAACCGCTTCCTGGCCGTTGTTGGCCAGGCTGACGTTGAGACCGGCACCTTGCAGGATTTCGCTGGCCACCTGCTGGTTAATTTCATTGTCTTCCACTAGCAGCACATGAGCACCACGGATGTGTTTCAATACCTCGGCTGCTTTTTGGTCTCTGCGACCGGCTCTGGAATCTTCAGGTGCGGCCTGACCAAAGGCTTGCATGGTGGCGTCAAAAAGCACCGACGGGCTGACCGGTTTGATTAAGAAGCCATCGAGCCCCACCCTGTCGGCTTGTTGCATGATTTCCTCACGGCCGTAGGCCGTAACCAGGATAATGGCCGGGGTCTTTGTCAATCCGGGATGATTTTTGATTTGCCGGGCAGCCTCAATGCCGTCCATTTCAGGCATCTTCCAGTCCATGATCACCAGCTCAAAAGGATTGTCCTTATCAGCGTTTTCAATCTCGGTGATGCCCTCCGGGCCGGATGCGGCCACAATCACTTCAAAGGTGAAGGATTCGAGCATGTCTTTTAAAATTTCTCTGGAAGTGACATTATCGTCCACCACCAAAACCTTCATGTTACGCAAATCCATAGAGGGTGCAAAGCGTTTTCTGACGCGCTCTTTGCCCAGACCAAGGTTGACGGTGAAGCTGAAGGTGGTGCCCTGACCGTATTGGCTCTCCACCCCGATTTCACCACCCATCATATTGACCAATTTTTTACTGATGGCCAATCCCAGACCGGTACCGCCGTATTTGCGGGTGGTGGAGGTATCGGCCTGGGTAAAGGACTGAAACAGTTTGCCGGTCTGTTCTTCGGTCAAACCGATACCGGTGTCTCTAACCGAAAATTTCAAGGTGACCCGGTCTTCATTGCGTTTGAGCAGCTCGGTGGACACCACAATTTCACCGCTGTCGGTGAATTTGACCGCGTTGTTGGCCAGGTTGATCAGCACCTGGCCCAGCCTCAAGGGGTCTCCGACTAAAAAGCGGGGCACCTCCCAGTTGACATTAAACAGCACCTCCAGTTCTTCTTTTACCTGGGCCTTGACCGTGACCAGGTTGGCCAGGTTGTCCATGACATCTTCCAGATTAAAGTCGACACTTTCGATGTCCATTTTGCCGGCTTCAATCTTGGAAAAATCCAGAATGTCGTTGATGATGCCCAACAGCGCATTGGCCGATGACTGTATTTTTTTCAAATAGTCGCGCTGCTTGGGTGACAGATCGGTTTTAAGCGCCAGGTGGGCCATGCCGATGACCGCATTCATGGGCGTGCGGATCTCATGGCTCATGTTAGCCAGAAAATCACCCTTGGCCTTGTTGGCATCATCGGCGGCCTGTTTGGCCTCAATGAGCTCTTCTTCCAATTGTTTGCGTTCGGTAATATCGCGCAGCGACTCGATGGCACCGGCGATTTTCCCGGCGGTATCATAAAGTAAGCCGGCAGTGGCGTTAAGATAGATCCCGCCGTCACCCAGATGCTCATGATACGATTCGGAGATCAGATTTTTTCCCTCTTTTTTAACCGACAGATATTTTTTTTCATATTCGGGCTGCCAGTTTCGCACCAGATCGATCAAGACGGGTCTTCTCTCACCGTAAAAGGGCAGGGCATGTTCATAGTTGCCCTTGCCGACGATTTGCTCCGCTTTGACGCCCACCAATTTTTCAAGCGCCTTATTCCAGCGCACCACCTTACCCTCGGTATCCACCACCCAGGTGGGATCCGGCAGAAAATCGATAATTTGGGCCAGACGCTCCTGTGAATCCTTAATTGCCTGCTCGGCCTTTTTGCGTTCGGTGATATCTTCTTTGACCGCCACGAAATGGGTGATATCACCCTCATCGTTTTTAATCGGTGAGATGGAGGCACTTTCCCAGAATTCCTCACCGTTTTTCTTGCGGTTTATGAATTCGCCCCGCCAGACGTTGCCGGCAAGAATGGTCTCCCACATTTCCTGATAAAATGATTCGGGCAGATCCCCTGACTTTAGTACCCTGGGATTGTTTCCAATGGCTTCATCAGCCGAATAACCGGTGACCTCACAAAACGTCGGATTGACATATTCGATGGTGCCGTCTTTGGCGGTAATCACCACCGAAGCCGGGCTGTTATCGATTGCCCGGGACAGCTTGCGGGCCTGCTCCTGGGCGCGTTTACCGTCGGTAATATCGATGATGGAGCCGGCCATGCGGTAAGCCAGGCCGCTGTCATCCCAGAGGGCCTGCCCCATGGTGCGATACCAGCGGTATTCACCGGATTTATTTCTGAGCCGGATGATTTCATTAAAGGGGGTACGATTTTCCAGGTGGTCCTGTAATTTGGCGACAACACTGTCGTGGTCATCGGGGTGCAGGCTGTTTTCCCAGCCCGGAAAGGCATCTTCGCTTTCATCACCGGAGTAGCCCAGCAATTCTTTGAAACGCTGCGAATACCAGGTCTTGCCGGTCTGGGGCTCCAAATCCCAGAGCCCTCCGCCGGCAGCCTTTACGGCCAGTGAGAATCGTTCTTCACTTTCAGACAGCTCGGCGGTTCTTTCCTCAACACGGATTTCCAGTTCATCATGGGATTTCTGTAACGCCCGGCTGGCGCGTTCTTGGATGACGACGGCAAACACCAGTGACCCCAAGGCCAGCAAAACCGTGATGGCCAGCACCGTCAGGATAACGGTTCGGGTCGTGTAGTAAGGTCCGAGGGCATCGGAAACATCGATTTCAGTGGCCAGCCCGATTTGCAGTTGATTATCCCATAACCAGGCGCCGTACACCGTCACGCCGCGGTAATCGCGGTAGCCCGTCACGTTGAGGCCTGAATTGCCCCGGGTCGCCTCCCTCGCCATCAAGGTCAGCGGTTGCTGGTAACGGGGAACCGTCGGCGTAAAACCGCTGGCCATATCCCCGCCAGGGTCCCGCACGCTAACTGTTAAAATGCTCATTTGATCTTCACTGATGAGCCCGATTTTGCGCAGATCTTCATTGAAACGGCTTTCGGAAAGCAGCTTGCCGAACCGGTCAAACGCATAGGTTTCACCACTTTTACCGATCTGCCCCAGCTGAATGAGCCGGGTGAAATCCCGGCTCGGATCGATGCGCTGGGTCACCACGGCAATCACCCGCCCCTGTCTGTTTTTAACAGGAGCAGCGAAAAACATCGTGGGAATGCCTGCGGAAGTGTCTTTAGCCGCTGAGCCCAGAGGAATATCGGACCAAATGGGCGGTATCATGACGGTTTCGCCCTGAAATGCCTGGTTGAGAAGATCCAAGGCCTGATTGGCAATCAGGTTTTTAGTGCCGATGTTGCTATTGCGCATGGAGGCAATATTGATAAAATCCGGGGAGATGATAAAAAACCCGGTCTGCCCTTCTCGATCTCTATGGAGTCGGAAAAAGACGCGCAAATCCCTCAACGCCTCGCTTTCAAACAAAGAAGTTTTGTCGCGGGGGATGCGCAACTGCTGTTCGGTCAAAAGAACCAATCGTGGATCCTTGGCCAGACGGGTCAGGTTAAATTTGTTGGACTCAACCCATACCTTCAGCGATTCCCGGGTGGTTTGCGAGACGATCTGCAGGGCATCCCCTACATCGGACTGTAATTTTTCTTTTATTCTGTCCAGGGCGAACCAGGCCAGGGTCGACACCAGGAGGATAAAGCAGCCGGCTAAAATTATTAAGATGCTTAATTTTTGGATGGATCCGTGCTCGGCGGAAAGCCGGCCGTTTCTGGCACGCTTCAAGCGCCACAGCAAAAATACCAGCAGGCTGGTGATCGGCACTGCGGTGGCAACTAGCAAAAACAGCACAACGTTTCCGTTAGGCGCCGCGGAACCTGCCCAGGCGCATGGAGCAACCGAGAACAAAAGTATTAAGATGAAGATACCCCATAACCGACGGGTCATATGATTCCTCTCTTATAAAATATTGAACATAAAACTAATTCTCATTTAAAAGATTGCAATGATCATTACAAATTGATTATATTCTGATTGAAAATACGCCTGGTCTCTAAAGGATCCCACCATGAATAAAAAAGCGATAAATCAATGGGTATTGTTGCTGCTGGTTCTTTTTATCTCAGCGCTGTTTTTGTCGATGATCCGCCAGTTCTTAATGGCCATATTTTTGGCCGGTATCTTCGCGGCCCTTTCTTATCCCCTGTATCACCGCTTTGATCGCTGGTTCGGCGGACGCCGCGCTCTGGCCTCATTTGGGACGATCTTTCTGATCGTTTTTGTGATTATCATTCCGCTGGGCGCATTGCTGGGAATTGTCACCGGACAGGCGATCAAGGTCGGCGAAACCGTCAAGCCCTGGGTGGAGCAACAGCTATCCGAGCCCGACGCCATTTCCAACACACTCAAATCCCTCCCGTTTTATGACCACATCGAACCTTATCGCAACTGGATTTTAACCAAAGCCGGGCAGTTGGTCGGCCACATCAGTAGTTTTCTGATCGACCGTCTGCGAGCAGTCACTGTCGGAACGGTTAATTTTTTGTTCATGCTATTTATCATGCTCTATACAATGTTTTTTTTTCTGATGGACGGCGATAAGTTGATCAATAAGATTCTTTATTATTTACCGCTGGAGGACCAGGATGAACGCCGTATGTTGAACAAATTCACTTCGGT
>JASFEV010000004.1:0-47298 GCA_050124655.1 Desulfobacterales bacterium | reverse complement strand
AAACCTGGCAAAGAGTTTATCATTTTTTGAGCAACCACTCAAAATTCAGCCCGCAAACCATTGTTGCCTGCGGTAAGTCCATGGGCGGGCGGGTTGCTTCGCAGATGGTGGCCGAAGGCCAGCTCTCTGTCAGCAGCTTGATTTTTTTAGGATATCCGTTACATGCCCCGGGAAAAAAAGACCAATTGCGCGACGCGCATCTGTACCAGATACAGATTCCGATGCTTTTTTTTGCCGGCACCCGCGATGCCCTCTGTGACTTAGGCCGCCTCAATATGGTTTTGGATCACTTGACAGCCCCCTGGGACTTGGAAGTCATTGAAGGGGGTGACCATTCTTTTCGGGTGCCTAAAACCCATCCCATATCTCAGGATCAAACCTATGCACAGATCCTGCAGGCTGTCATAAGTTGGCTGGATAAACAACCCTAATTGATCCCCGCCCAGCTGTCGAAATAAAAGGATTGGGTTGAACTTTTGAAAATTTTTTACACGGACACATTTGCCATCCCTTTGCCGAAGAATCATTCCTTTCCCATCGGTAAGTATGCCCTCCTCAGGCAACGGATCGAAAACGCCCATCTGTTTTCTCCGCAAGAGCTACGTATTCCCCGTGCAGCGACAGACATTGAGATCTGTCGCGCGCATGACGCGGAATATCTGCGACGCCTGTATCATGGGCAATTGACAGCCAAAGAAATCCGGCGGATCGGGTTGCCCTGGTCGCCTGAATTGGTTGAGCGGGCCAGACGCTCTGCCGGAGCAACCGTTGAAGCCTGCGTTGCGGCCCTTGATGATGGCGTTGCCGTTCATTTAGGCGGCGGCACCCACCATGCCTTCAAAAATCAGGGACAAGGCTACTGTATCTTCAATGATAGCGTCATTGCGGTGCGCGCCCTTCAGATAGAAACCCCTATCACGCGGGTGCTGATCGTGGACTGTGATGTGCACCAGGGCGATGGCACGGCAGCGCTCTTGCAGAATGATCCGACGACTTTTACCTTTTCAATTCACGGTAAAAACAACTTCCCCTATCACAAAGAAAAGAGTGACCTGGACATCGCCTTAGATGATGGCGCTGCCGATCGGGTATATCTGGATGCGCTGGAGAAAGGTCTACAGGCGGCGCTGAAACAGGCGCGGGCCGATGCGGTCATCTACCTGGCCGGCGCTGATCCATATAGCGAAGATCGTTTCGGAAGACTTGCCGTGAGCAAAGGAGGGCTTGGGCAGCGTGACCGTATGGTGTTTCATCACTGCCGTAAAGTTGGGTTGCCGGTGGCCGTTACCATGGCCGGCGGCTATGCCCCTAACATCAAAGACACCGTCGATATACACTTCCAGACCGTTTGCATCGCCGCCGAATTTCAGAATAAATAGAGACTTCTGCTCCTGGCTTCTCGCTGCTTGCTGCTGGCCAGAAGGTATTAATCAGTAGCCGAGAGGCCAACACCCGAAACCTAAAAGGCTATCTATTAACTGAACACAAATGTGATTTATTTAAACCGCAGACTAACGCAGACGATCGCAGACTTTACTTTTTTTGTCCGGTCGACCTGACCGGACAAAATCCGTCAATTGCTTCGCAATAAAAAAATCCAGTTAATTAAACATTAGTCATAATTATAGAGTATTTTGCCTGCCATATAATTCATAAAGGATAGTAAAACTGTTTGCCCGAAGGGCATGCAGTTTTTCCTTGCTCAAGTCGAGCAAGGAAAAGATAGTGTCTGCGTTTGTCTGTGTGCGTCTGCGGTTAATTGAAAAATGCTGTTAATCCTGTCTTAAAGAGAAGTTTCAAAGCGGTTGGAAAGTTGCAGTGAAATGCCTGAGCACCGGCGGTTCATAGGTGATGCGCATTCCCTTGATCTCATCCCGTTTGCGCAAAACGGATTTTACACACTCCACCACATAATCCATGTGGCTCTGGGTATAAACCCGTCTAGGAATCGCCAGCCTGACCATTTCCAGCTTGGCCGGCTCAAAGGCACCGCTTTTGGGATCGGTTTTGCCGAACATCACACTGCCAATTTCACAGGTGCGAATACCACCGGCAAGATAGAGCTCGCAGGCCAAAGCCTGACCCGGATATTGCTCAGGGGGGATATGCGGCAAAAAGGCTTTGGCGTCAATATAAATGGCATGACCACCGGGGGGCTGAAAAATGGGCGCACCCAACTGCTCGATTTGTTGGCCCAGATACGCCACCGATCGGATGCGATATTTTAAATAGTCTTCTTGCAACACTTCCTCCAGTCCCCGGGCAAAGGCTTCCAGATCATGGCCGGCCAACCCGCCATAGGTGGGAAAGCCCTCGGTGACGATCAGAATATTGCGTGCGCGATGGGCAAGTTCATCATCATTGACCGCTAGAAAGCCGCCCATATTGACCAACCCGTCTTTTTTGCCGCTCATGGTGCATCCGTCGGCGTAGGAGAACATTTCACGGGCAATTTCTCTGATGGTTTTCTTATCGGAACCGGGTTCCCTGATCTTGATGAAATAGGCATTTTCAGCAAAGCGACAGGCGTCTAAGAAAAACGGGATCCCATGTGCCCGGCAAAGTTCGGCGGTTTGACGGATGTTTTTCATCGAAACCGGTTGGCCGGCATTGGCGTTGTTGGTGACGGTCAGCATCACCAGTGGAATGCGCTCCGGGCCCTCTTTGCGCAGCAAGGCTTCCAGGGCATCGAGGTCCATATTGCCCTTAAAATCAGCCTTCAGGGTTGGATTGAGGCCATCGGGGATGGGCAGGTCCACGGCTTTGGCCCCGCTGATTTCAGCATTGGCGCGGGTGGTGTCGAAATGGGTATTGTTGGGGACGATTTTGCCCTGTCCGCCGACAATATTGAACAGGATTCTTTCAGCTGCGCGGCCCTGGTGGGTGGGAATGATATGGCGAAAACCAGTGAGATCTCTGACGGTCTGCTCCAGGCGGGAAAAGCTTTTGGATCCGGCATAGGCCTCATCACCTTCGATCATGCCGCCCCACTGGTGGGCGCTCATGGCTGCTGTGCCGCTGTCGGTCAGCAGATCGATGAGCACATCATCGGCCGGGATGCTAAACAGATTGTACCCGGCTTCCTTTAGAATGGCTTCTCTTTCAGTGCGACTTGTGAAGCGCAGGGGCTCAACGCTTTTAATTTTAAACGGCTCAATGATGATTTTCATTAATGGCTCCTCAGTGCAAAGCGTACATGTCAAGATTCAGGAGCAAGGATAAAGCGACAGTGGCAGCCTGTCAAGAAACTGAATAATGTGTTTACACAGACCTGCCCATTGTTTTATATTCAGTCCGATCTGCAATCTCGTCCCAAACAGCAGTTTTCAGCCGCTCAAAATGCCTGAATTAGACCCAAAAGAAATTAGGCAACCCGAAGCCAGTTCAATACCCGATCGGCTTTGGGATGTGGTCATCGTCGGTGCCGGTCCGGCCGGCGCGATTGCGGCTACCCATCTTGCTGCACGTCATCACCGGGTTTTGCTGTTAGATCGTAAAAAGTTTCCACGCGAAAAAGTGTGCGGCGACGGTCTGCTGCCCGATGCTTTGCATTGTCTTGACGCTATCGGTGTTGGCGAGATCGTTCGTGCAGCCGGTCATCAGATCAGAATCAGTGTCGTATCCAGTCCGTCCCATAACAAAGTTGAAATACCCGGCGAGTATCTGACCATAAAGCGCAGTCAACTGGACATGATTGTTGCCCAGAAGGCCGTTGAATCCGGTGCCGTCTTTGCTCTCGGTGAAGTGAAACAGATGGCAGTTGAACCGGATGGTCTGGTATCTTTCACCATCCATGGATATGGCCGGCCGATTCAGGCCCGTATCGGTATTGTGGCAACCGGTGTGAATATTTGGCTCATGCATAAAATGAACTGGCCGGCCAGAAAAAAACCCAGCGGGGTTGCCCTGCGATGTTATGTCCGCTCGTCTCTAGTTCTTGATCGATTGGTCATTTCGTATGTAATGAGTGACAGAATCAATGTTTACGGCTATGGCTGGATATTTCCGATGCGAGATTGCGAATATAACGTCGGTTTCGGCCTTTTAACGCCGCGTCCCATACCTAAGCGCAACATCAATCTTAAGAACGATTTTAAATATTTCATCGATTCTTTTCCGCTTGCCAGGGAATTGATGCAGCAGAGCGATAGAATGACAGAATTGCGAGCCGCTGCTTTGCGATATGATTTTGAAGGCGCTTACCCGTTTGTCAACGGCCCGGTTGTGGCTGTGGGTGAAACCATTGGAACAACATTGCCGTTTCTGGGCGAAGGGATCGGTAAAGCCATGGAATCCGGTCAACTGGCTGCCGAAGTCATCAGCAAGGCCTTGGACGCTGACGATCTGAGTATGCTGTCACAATACAGTCAACAAATCGAATCCAAATTTAATACACTCTATAAAGGGTATCGGATGGCTGAAAAATGGCTCGCCAGGCCCTGGTTAAACGATTTCATTTTAGACCGATTCGGTTCAAGCAAATATGCGCAAGAGATCCTTGCCGGTGTCATTGCTGAAACCCAAAGTCCGCAAGAGATTTTCTCCTTGAAAGGTATTCTCAAGACTTTTTTCAAATAATGTTTTAACGTTTATTGCATCCCTACGCCCATTATTTGACATTGGATGCGGATTTAGATATAATATATTGAAAAGTTTCGAAATATTTCATTAGGGAACCTTTGCCCGAAACGAAACGCTTCCGTTTGAAATTTTGCCTTCATATATTCAGCTCCGAAGGCTATCCATCCTGGAGCTTGACTCCTGCTTTAAAATGAAAGTAGAATTTTTTGCAGGCGTTTTTATTTAAGTCTGACCATTTACTTACGTATAAATAACCCTTAATTTTTTTCTAGATAACATAACTTCAATTTTACATGAAAATTAATGAGACTTTGCCCCCAATGTGACCAGCCGGTCGCCGAAGAAATTACGCTTTGCCCGGCCTGCGGCAACGAAATCGGCGAGGGCCGCAAATACATCGACGATTACCGGATTGTCGATATTCTGCATGAAGGCCATTCCAGTTTTCTGTGCCGGGCCATCCGGGAACGAACCGGCGAGATGGTCATGATTCGCCTGTTTACCCCCCAATCGGGTGTTGACGAAACAGTGGCCGCCAGGCTCACCCAGGAGCTGGAGCGTCTCAAAAGACTGCCCGATAAAGGCTTTGTGCGCCATTACGCCATTCGCCAATCAACCGACGGGCTCTGGTATAGGATCAGCGAATGGATCGACACCGAAAGCTGGGGATCTTTGTTGACATCCGGGCGACTGCAGGATCGTCAAGTGGCCTTGGACTTGTTTTTCCAGATGGCCTCTATCCTCACCGTGCTTCACCAGGAAGGCTATTTCATACCCCATCTTATTTTAAACGACATCATGCTGGTCAAGGCTGAAAACGGCAGGCTGCAGGTTAAAATCGATTATAAACTTTCCCGGTTTTTTGATCCCAAGCTTGACCGGCCGGGTCCCATGCTCAAGAAATTGTTGAATGTCCACCCGGACATCATCAATCATCGCCCCCTTGATTTCAGGAGCGATATCTGGTCGCTGGGAAAAATTTTCGTAGAGTTGCTGTCCGCAGACCTGGACACCAGTGATTACTTGGCCAAAGTCGATGAGCTCAATCTGCCGGAAGCAGCTAAGGTCCTGCTAAAAGTCATGCTGGCCGATGATCCGGATATACGGCCCCGGTCCATGGCCGAGGTGGCGGTATCACTGGCAAGAATTAAAGAAAAGCCCATTGAAGAGGAGCCCGAACCTGTGCCGCCCCCGGCGGCAGCTGCCCGTAGGCTGACGATAAAAGGGCTTCAGAATCGGATCAGCATTCTGGCGGTTTTAATCATTATTCTATCGTTGGCCGGTTTTATGGCCTGGTATCAGCTCAGCCAGCGCAGGGCGGGTTATGAAAACCGCCTGGAGAATTATGCCAATCAATACTCGCCGTCGGTTGCTTTCTTACTGGTGGAGTACTGGTTGGAGATCGAAAATGAGCAAATGTACCGCAATCTGGCCGAGGGTACGGCCTTTCTGGTGGACAGCGATGGCTATATGCTGACCAGTCGGCACGTGGTTTGCCCCTGGCTGGAGGACTCTACGCTTCTGGCGACAGTTCAGCATTTTTCCCAAGTGGATAAGACACCGGAATTAAGGTACCGGATATTTTTGTGGTTTGAAGGCGCACGGGCCTTTAACCGCGTCTCCCGCCTAATTGAAAGCCCGGATTTATCCGATGTGTATTTTATTGAAAATGCTTTTAGCACCGAATCCGAACCGCGCCTATCTATTGCCGGCGTGCCCAAACCACCGGTCCAAACCCGTCAGGTGATCACTTCACCGCTGAAAGATGATTTTGCCGTTATTAAAATTGACCAGGTACCAGAAGGGCTTGAACCGTTGCCGCTGGAGCTGAAACTGGATTCTAAAAATGTTCCTAAACTCTCGCGACTCATCACCATCGGTTTTCCTCTGGGCAGCCGAACTCAGGATGAAGCGGTCAATGCCAGTGTAACCGGTGGTAATGTGCGCCGATCATTTGAAAATGTGATCCAGGTCGATACGTCGCTTTATAGCGGTAATAGTGGAGGACCCATCATCGATGTGCGTGGCAAGGTGATTGGTATTGCTGCCGGCGTTGCCATGGACATTGCCCAAGGGTTGATGCAGACCGCAACCCCCCGCTGGGATTTGGGCATGGTGTTACCCATTACCAATGCGGCAATGTTTCTGGAAGAATTAAAGGCCGGCCAGGCCAAGTGGAATGGCGAGTTAGATTTTTCAATTGAGAAATCACTGGAAGAGATCAAGAAAAAAGCCTCTGAAGGCCTGTGGGCTGAAGCCCAGGCTTTGGCTGATGAAGAGCTTAAGGGCAATCCGCAGCCGGAGATGATCATGGCGGCCGGGATGATTCATTATTGCACCGGGGACAACAAGGGCGCTGCCAACCTTTTTTCCAAAACCCTTTCCATGGATCCCGAAAATCCGCAAGCCCGCCTGATGCAATTTTTAATAGACTGGCTTGCGGGTGAAGGTGCGCACAGCCCTTATCGCGAACAATTACTGGCTTTAGACTGGCGTTCTCCCGCTGAGTTTCAAGGACATCTGGTGCGGGTCCTGGAGGATTTAATCGATGAAGTTTCAGCCTTAGATAGCTGGCACACAGATGCCGAAAAAAGCTGGCTGTGTTATGCGGTCAGCCTCATACGGATTGAGCGACAGGATTGGGAAGGCGCTGAAAAGCTGCTCAGAAAAGCAGTGCTGACGGCTGACACAGATGCCTGGGAATATTTCGTTGTACGCGCCAAACTGGAACAACTGCAGAAACGCCGGCGAAATGCACTGAAGACCAAAGCGCAGTGGAAAGCTTACAACCAAGATATTGAGGCCTTTAATAAAAGCGTTAAGGAAAAGTTGGAGAAAGACACACAGCTAAAAGCCGAGTTGCCAGTGTTGATGGCCACATTTATTGATGAGACCGTTGCCATCAAAGAAAAGCGGGAAGTGCTTGCCAAGATATCCGAGATATATCCAGACAATCGCAAGGTTTTCGTTGCCTTGGCCTTTTACAGCGCCGCGGATGGAGACTGGAAAAAAGCACTGGAGTATATCAGCACTTTTTTAGATAGCGGCGGGCGTCAAAATGCAGATCGAATGAGTTTGGGAATTTTACAGGCCGGGATATCAAACATACAGGGTCAGGCGGATGAGGCCCGATCAAGTCTGGAAGCATTCGCCGCTCGAACCATGGATCCCTGGTACCTGAGTATCAGCGACTATTTGTTGGGCAATCAAACCGAAAGATCACTGCTGGAACAGGCGGGTGAAAGCCCTGAAAACCTGCTGACCGCCCACACGGCCGTTGGGTTCTGGGCTGAAGGGGGCGGAGACAAACAGAAAGCGATTAAACACTATCGAGAAGCACTGGGTTCTTTTCTGGATATGTGGCTGGAATATGATTTTGCCAAAGAGCGCTTAAGGCGTTTAAAGCTGCCACAGCCTTCCGGCTAAGTTGTTATCTGTTATTCGTTATTTGTTATTAGTTTGAAAGGAATGATATCTAATTTTATATTTCAACCATTATTGGAATATATGATGAGTTTGTCATCGGATTCTAGCAACGATTAACAAATAACCAATAACACTTATTTGAGCAGTTCTCGCTCAATTAGGGTTCGATAATCCCGTATTCGCGTGCCAGATTTTCATCATAGCGTGCTTTCCTTCCCGGGCATTTGCCACGCTGGCATAATTGACAATTGAAAAATGACACTTCGGTCTGAAAATAAATTCCGGACACCGACTTTTTAGGAATCATTAAAAAAGATGGGGTCAGACGGACGCCAATGGCGCCTTCCACATCTGTCAGAAGCTTAAACAGGTTGCTTTGCGCCTCAATGGGCCATTCCTGCAAAGATCCGGGACTCATAAACGCAATTTTTTTAAGGGCAAATTTTTTACACAGCTGATCTTGGAGATATTTGCGAGCTGCGTTTAAAGCAACATTGCCGATAACATCCAGATAATATTTTTCGAGTGGATCGTCTATCCCATTGATCGCTTCTTCCAGCCCGGGGCCAAGGGTCACCACATACGGGAAGAGCCGCTCAACGGCATCCAAGTTCTTGCGCAATACCTTGCTTTTCAATTGATGGCCTTCGACCACAACCGCATCTTCTGATTTTTCATCGATGTAACACAGCTTATACGCCGCTTTAGGCTCGCTGCAGGTTACGGCCTGATCAATGAGACCTTCAACGAGTTGAGATTCTCTGCCGTGTTCCAGGCGCAGAATTTTTCCAACTTTCTGCGGGCTAATTTTTAGCGGTATGTTCTCTAAGATTTCCATTGCAATCAAACCTGTCATGCAAATCAAATTGTGTTTTTAGCTGTGTAACCCATTTTACAACCGCTGTAAATCCCTAAACGGGTTGCGACTCAGAAACGGTCCTCTTTCCAATCGGCTGTGCTTTCTGCAATAACGCACAGCGCAGGGCGCATCGGGCAAAGGGTCATGATAAAAGATGGTCACTCTTTGTTGACACTGCAGCCACATCTTTTTATACTCGCTTTGTCTATCCCCGATCAACACAATTTGCCGATACAAATTGAATTAAATTTTAGTCATTTAAATCATTTCCGCTAATTTCGATACCTTTGCATAGAATTCAAACACAAGGAGTGGTCTTATGGCATCAAACTCAATGGAAGTGCCGCTGAGAAAGTTAATGGGACCCGGCCCGCTGGATATTCATCCCCGGGTATACCGGGCGCTGACAGCACCGGTCATCGGTCATATGGATCCGGCCTATTTTAAAATATTGGACCGCATCGGTGACCGGCTGCGCCACGTGTTTCAGACCCAAAACAGGTTGACCCATGCAACCCCGGGTACCGGCACCTCGGGAATGGAGGCTTGTGTTACGAACCTGATGGAACCCGGAGATCCGGTTTTGGTCTGCGTGCACGGCTATTTTGGTGATCGGCTACGGCAAATGGCCGAGCGTCAGGAGGCCGAAGTAACGGTCATTGAAGGTGAATGGGGCCAGCCGACGGATCCGCAACGGGTCGAAGAAGCCTTTCAGAACAAAGGGTATAAAGTCATTGCACTCGTTCATGCCGAAACCTCTACCGGCGTATGCCAGCCTATGGATGATATTGTGCGGCTGGCAAAGGAAAATGGCGCTATGCTCTTGCTCGACGCTGTGACTTCTCTGGGCGGCATTGAAATCAAAGCTGACGAATGGGGGCTGGATGCAGCTTACAGCTGCTCCCAGAAATGCATCGGCGCACCACCCGGCCTGGCGCCGGTTACGTTTAGCGACCGGGCGATCGAGGCCGCCAGAAACCGCAAACATCCCATCCGCAGCTGGTATCTTGATATCACCTTGCTGGACCAATACTGGGGCTCCACCCCGCGGATTTATCATCACACCAGCTCAAGCACCCTGAATTATGCGCTTTTGGAGGCGTTGTTGCTCATCGAAGAAGAAGGCCTTCAGAATCGTTTTGAGCGGCATCTAAAAAATCATCAGGCGCTGGTTGCCGGTGTAGAGGCGATGGGACTGGAAATGCTGGTTAAGCCCGAATATCGCCTGCCAACCCTCAATACAATATGCGTACCCGAGGGGGTAGATGAGGCCAAAGTGCGCAGCTATTTGCTGCAGACATTAAATCTGGAGATCGGAGCCGGGCTGGGGGCGTTGGCCGGCCAGGTCTGGCGTGTGGGGTTGATGGGCTATTCTTCTTCGGCTGAAAATGTCTTGTTTTTCCTGTCGGCCATCAGCCGGGCATTGGCCATCCAGGGTTGTAAAACCGACCTGGCAGCCGGCTCTGAAGCCGCTATGTCACTGCTGAATGCCTGATGAAGATTAAATTAGAACCCTGCGCTACTTAAACTTGGCGGGCTTCGTGTTCTTCGTGGTAAATACAAAAAATTTTTATAACCACGAAGACACGAAGGACACAAAGCATAAAATATAAAAAATTGTTAAACCCTTTGTGAACTTTGTGCCTTTGTGGTTGAGAAAAGCTGATGATCTAGCCACGAAAAATGCAAAGAATGAATGCTTTAGGTAAATAAATGCTGAATGCTGAATTGATATCCAAGCTTCGACAAATCGTCGGCGAAACCCAGGTTTCCGTGTCGCAGGCGGAGACCGAATTGTATTCCTACGATGCTTCGCTGGCCAAAGGACAACCGGGTGTCGTTGTTTTTCCAGGAGATACGGGTGAAGTGGCCCGGGTTGTCAACGTGATCCGTCAGGCCGGTATCCCTTTCGTACCGCGCGGTTTTGGCACCAATCTTTCAGGGGGTACGGTTTTGGTATCAGGTGGTGTGGTCATCTGTATGTCACGTTTTAATCGGATCATCGACATTGCACCTCAAAAACGCTGCGCTGTGGTCCAGCCCGGTGTAACCAATTTAGAGCTTCAAAATGCGCTGGCACCGCTGGGATTTTTCTATGCGCCCGATCCCGCCAGCCAGAAAGTGGCCACCCTGGGCGGCAATGTGGGTGAAAATTCCGGCGGCCCCCGCTGTTTAAAATATGGTGTGACCACCAACCATATCCTGGGATTGGATGTTGTTCTATCTAATGGCGAGATCGTTCGCGTCGGCGGGTGTGCCTACGACCCGCCGGGATATGATCTGCGCGGTGCTCTGGTCGGAAGCGAGGGCACCATGGGAATCGTAACCGAAGTAACGGTGCGTATTCTGCCGCTGCCCGAAAAAATTATTACCTTACTCGTTATTTATGACGATATTGGCGATGCCGCGCAATCGGTGTCGGATATTATTTCAGCCGGTATTTTGCCGACCACCCTCGAAATGATGGATGCCCCCATCATCAATGCGGTTGAAGATAGCTATGCCTGCGGCTATCCCCGGGATGCGGCGGCGGTCCTGATTGTTGAAGTGGAGGGATTGTCGGTCGGTCTAAAAGATCAGGTCATCCAAATCAGCAAGCTGTGTCGCCAAAATCACTGTCGCGATATCCGTGAAGCCAAAGATGACGCTCAACGCAACCGTCTTTGGGAAGGTCGGCGCGGCGCATTTGGCGCGGTTGCCCGTCTGGCACCCAATTATCTGGTCAACGATTGCACAGTGCCGCGCACAAAGCTGCCCGAGGCGCTGGCAAGAGTCGCAGAGATTGTTGCTAAATATAAGTTTAAGCACGGCAATGTATTTCATGCCGGCGATGGCAATTTACATCCGTTGATATTTTTTGATTCGCGGGATGCAGACCAGCTTAAAAGGGTGAAAAAGGCAGGCTGGGAAATTATGGAAGCCTGCGTTAATTTGGGTGGCACCATTTCCGGTGAACACGGCGTGGGCTTGGAAAAAATAGACGCCATGCGCCTGGTTTTTTCAGAAACGGATTTTGTTGCCCAGCGCAGCATGCAGCAAGCGTTTGATCCGGAAAAGCTGCTCAATCCCGGCAAGGTCATCCCGCTATCCGATCCCAAAGAAAGCGCCACCGAATCCCGACTGCGACCACAGTTTCACAGCACCGACACCCGGCGTACGATCGAAAAGGAAATCAGCGAAGTCATTCAAGGTGCCGCCGCCGGAGGAAAGGCCCTGATACCCACCGGTTGCGGTACTTTCCTGCATTTTGGCAATCTGCCCATTAGAGACTGTGAACATCTAAATAGCGCTGCCCTAGATGAAATTTTAGAATTTGATCCGTACAATCAGTTCGTATCGGTCGGGGCCGGTGTTGCCCTTCATGATCTCCAGCGTCAACTTTCAAAGCATAATCAGTGGTTGCCTCTGCGGCCCTCTTTTGCAATTCAGGATCATTCCATCGGCGGCGTGATGGCATTGGCAGCCTGCGGACCAGAGCGCATGCACTACGGGGCGCCGCGTGATCTTATTCTGGGCCTGCGCTTTTTGAATGGCAGTGGTCAAAGGATTTCAACCGGCGGCAAAGTTGTCAAAAATGTAGCCGGCTACGACATGACACGGCTAATGATCGGTTCTGCCGGAACGTTGGGTTTGATTACGGAAATCACCTGTCGCGTGATGACCATACCCGAGCGCTGCAGCGCCATTGGCGCTGAAGGCACCTTGTCGGCCTGTGCCTCTCTGGCTTCCGAGGTGATCACATCGCACCTGGTACCGGTTTTTGTGGTGATCATGCCGATCAATGATCAGGACAATGAAATTGCACGTCAGCCCTGCAAACTGAAAATCGGATTCGAAGGATTTGATAAAACCGTCACCGAGCAACTCAAAAGAACACGCATTTTACTTGAAAAGACCGACATGACCATCGGCCAAGAGCAGGACTACACGGTTCAGGAAGGCATTTTTGAAAACGCTTATTCAGAGTTGTCGCAGGCGGCTTATATCGTGCGGGCCGACCTGCCCCTTGACCGGGTACCCGGGTTTGTTGAGTCGTTGGACAGGTGGCTGCCGGAATCCAGACTGTTTGTAGACTATGGGTGCGGCCGCATTTTTGTCGGTTTTGAAAATATGCCCAATGGTCTATGGCCTCAGCTGTGCGAGGCCGGCAGCCAACTGGGCGGTCACGTGGTCATGGAAAAAGCCACTGCTGAATTCAAAACGAATAATGATGTCTTTGGTGTCCATCGGCCGGAATGGAAAGTGATGCACCGTATCAAGGCGGCGTTGGATCCGCAACAGGTCTTTTCACCCGGCCGATTGCCGGGCAAGGTCTGAGCTTTTATGCTCCGTGTCAGTTGTCAGTAGTTCGTCGTCAGTTGCTCAAGTGAGGCCATTAATTAGCGTTTCCATATAACCAGGGCCGGTCATTTAGGCAGGAACTTATGCATCGGACAATGGACGACCCATAACGGACAGTTTGTTTACAGACATTAGCTGATCAAATGCATCCCAGATGAATCGTACCGATATCTCGAAATACTACGATGAAATTTCCCACTGCAACCGCTGCGGATTCTGTCAGGTCGCATGTCCGATATTCAGATCCACCGGACATGAGACCGGTGTGGCGCGCGGCCGTTTAGCCCTTTTACGGGCCATCATCGAGGGGCGTTTGGAATGGAGCCCGGAAATTGAAGCCCCCCTGTTTGACTGTTTGCTCTGCGGCGCCTGCACCGCCAATTGCTTTCCGGCCATTCCCACCTCTGATTTGATTATCAAGGCCCGGGCACAGTATTTGGAAAAAGTCGGCCGCAAATCCATTCATCAATTGCTCTTTGATCATCTGTTGCCGTATCCACGGCGGCTGCATCTGGCCGCACGGGCGGTGGCGTTGGGCAAAAATACAGGTATTGCCGATCTGGCGCAGGCTCTGGGATTGTTAAAAATATTCGGCCGTGATTTTGCACATGCCAATCAAATTGTCGAACGATTTCCGGCCCGACCTCTACGGGATAAAATCAAAACCAGAGCGCACAGCGGCAGCGGCCAATCGCTGCGGATTGGATATTTTGTCGGTTGCGGTGTTGATATCATCAGTCAGGATGCTGGCCAGGCGACCTTGCGGCTTTTGAAAAAAATCGGCAAATCCGTCCGCATTCTGGAAAATTGTTGTTGCGGTCTGCCCGCCTGGTCGTATGGGGATTTGAAAGCAGCGCGCAAACTGGCCCGTCGGAATCTATCGATTCTGGCCGCCGATGATCTGGATGTTATTGTCACGGACTGCTCCAGCTGCGCCTCTTTTTTAAAGCATTATCCTCAGCTTTTTCCAGAAGCCGGGAGCCACCAAGAAAGCGCCGCTGCGATTTCCGATCGCACGAAAGATATGGTGCAATTGATTCATTCAGAGGAAGCTGTGACAACGGCCGCCAAACCGGCCGTCACTGTGACCTACCATCATCCCTGTCACGCGGCCAGGGGCCAGGGGCTTGCAGCTGAGCCTGGCGAGATTCTGAATCAGATTCAAGGCGTCGAATACCGGCCGTTACCCGAAGCGGACTGGTGCTGCGGCGGAGCCGGCTCTTATGGATTTGCGCATTATGAGTTGTCCCAGCAGGTACTGGATCGTAAAATGAATAATCTGAAAGAAACCGGTGCGGATCTGCTGGTTACCTCCTGCCCCGCTTGTATTATGCATTTATCCTATGGTGTGCGCAAACATGGCCTGAGCACCCGGGTCTGCCATATTTCAGAGATTGTTCAGTAATATCTTGGTTCCGAGGCTCAAAAATAAAGCTGCTGGCTGCTGGTCTCTGGCTGCTGGCAGGAAGCAGGGAATGTGTTGAGATCAGGTAATAGCAAGTAGCCAGCAGCAAGAAGCCAGTAGCCAATAAACCTCTGAACCCAGAACCCTTACATGATGAAATGTGTTGATGAATTTGAGCCTGACCTAATAGAAAAGGAAAAAGAAAATGGCCAAACTTGATTTGAACGGTATATTTCCCCCGATACCCACCCCCTTTATCAAAGAAAAGGTGGCTTATGACAAGCTGGCATCCAATGTCGAGCGTTGGAATACCACCGGATTAAAAGGGTTTGTGGTGCTGGGATCAAATGGCGAATATGTCTCTCTTTCTGAAGAAGAAAAGCGCGCGGTGGTCGATACGGTTGTGCAATCCGCTGACGATGAAATGTTGGTCATTGCTGGAACCGGGTGCGAGTCCACTACCGAGACAGTAAGGCTGACCGAAGACTGTGCCAAACTGGGTGCCGATGCGGCGCTGGTGGTTTCACCCCATTATTATGGCGGCCGGATGAATGAAACGGCTTTGGTGAAGCATTATACCACCATCGCTGATCAATCGCCGATGCCGATTTTGTTATACAATGTGCCCAAATTTACCCACATTAATTTGGCAGCCGGATTGGTCGCCCGCCTCTCCGAACACCCTAATATCATCGGCCTGAAGGACAGTGCCGGTAATGTTATCCAGCTAGGTGAAATCATAAATGCGGTTGCCTCAGACTTTAACGTACTTGTAGGAACGGCCGGGGTATTGTTTAGCGCACTGACCATCGGTTGTGTCGGTGGCATAAATGCGTTGGCCAATGTTGCGCCGAAGCAGTGCGTGGCTATTTTAGAGCGGGTCAAGGCCGGAGACCTGGATGCAGCCCGCAAGATGCAGCTTAAAATGATTCCGGTCAACCAGGCGGTTACGGTGGTATACGGTGTGCCGGGATTAAAAGCCGCTCTGGATATGCTGGGCTATTTCGGGGGCGCTCCGCGCTTACCCCTGCTGCCTTCTTCAAAACGCGAAAAATCCGAAATTGAAGCCATACTCAGAAAAGCTGACCTGCTTCCTTAATTTTGCATGAAAATAGATGAAAAACTATCTCCTATTTAATCATAGTAGATTCAAACAAGAATCGTTTACAAACGGTTTTTCTTAAAAGTAAATCGGATTAAGATCTATTTTCTATTTTTCATCTATTTTCACCCGGAGGGCGAGCCGGAGGCTCCCATATATTGCGTTATTAAGGGCGAAGCATAGTTCACTATAGCTTCGCCCTGAAGTGCCTTGCCTATGGAAGCCTCCGACTCGTGCAAAATGAAGGCAATCCTCTAGGCCTCTTTCCGTGTGAAGAGGTAAAGCGAAGTGACGCCTGCCAGACACACCATACATACCAGAAAGGCGGCATCAAATGCCGCCGGTCCGCGCGAGGCATCCGGATAAAGATGCTGCATTAACGTCCCCAGTCCCTGGAGAAATACTGCTGGACCCAGCATGTTAAAAAAATTAATGCCGGTCATGGCAGCCCCTGCCATTGCTTGCGGCATCAGATCTTTGATATGCGGATACATCAACATGCCGCCGGATGACGCCAGTCCGAATGTAAAGAAAATGAGCGTGATGATGAACAGACTGGTCTTGGGAGAAATGGTGGCCAGTACCAGCGAAATCAGCGCCATAACAAGCAGGCATAAAACAATAAGCTCTTTGCGTGATTTGAAAACCCTGTCCGACAGCCCACCCCACAAAGGGCCACCGATGATCAGTCCCACGTTCATCAGCAATATCAGATTACCCGTTCTGATGGCCGAATATCCCATGGCTTCGATGAGAAACGGTCCGGCCCACAGCGCCTGAAAAGCGGCAAAGGTTCCATACCTTACAAACGTAGCCAATGAAATGATCCAATAGTCTTTGTTTTTCAAGAGCAAACCCAGATTCGCAAAAGCCTGCATCAGGCTGATGGCCTCTGGCCCATTCGCGGCATCAATTGCGGGTTGGTCCGGTCTGTCGCGTACGACCCCAACAAGCGTCAGGGTTAGGATCAGATTAATCCCGGCGATTAACTGAAAGCTGTGGCGCCAACCCATCTGCTCGACCAGCATGACCAGTGGGGTGGCCGAAACCATGTTTCCGAAGGTACCGATTGAAACCACCAGGCCGGATAGTGTGGCGAATACAAAAGGTTCAAACCATTCGGTTAAGAGTTTAAATGTGCCCATCAGATTGCAGGCCATGCCGATGCCCAGCAGGACGCGTCCGATTAAACCGAGCCCCAATGAATCGGCGATGGAAAATAGAATAGCGCCCACAACGCCCATCAATGAGAGAACCGTCATCATCCATCTGGGCCCCACTTTATCCAAAAGCACACTGATTGGAATTTGAGTGAGCGCAAATCCGTAAAAAAAAGAGGCCGACAACAATCCCAATCCTTCTGTATTTAGGGACAGATCCCGTATGAGCTCCGGGGCAATTACCGCGGTTGACGTCCGGTAGAATTGAGACAGGAAAAAGTGCGAGGTTGCCAGTATGAATATGATCCAACGACGAGACATCATTCCCTTATGGGGCCTTACCTTCCAATTGTATGCTCTATTAAAGGCATTTGCGTTATGGTAGTATCATAAATGGGTGTCAAGCGTATAATTGAAAAAGTGGCCATTTATCGAGCGCTTCCTTTTCTTGACACCCAACATACGGTTTTCTATATTGCTTTATCTAAATTTGCAAAGTATCTCTAATCACAAAACGCACTGAGCTACAATTCATAAAAAAGAACACGATCTGAATCGAAAAGATATTCAAGACCATTTTTAAATATGAACCCTTTCTCTGCGAGCTCTTTAGTAAATACTTATAAAAGGAAGAAAAGATGCGAAAATGGATAGCGATCGTTGCGGTTGTGGTGGGGCTGTTTTTGATCGGTTGTCAGGGGCCCAGGATCAGGCTTTTTCCGAGTGCGGCCGATCCGTTGCAGGAGCACACCCTCGAGGGCACGGCCAAAGGCAAAGTACTGGTTATTCATATCAGGGGAACGATATCGGATGTTCCCCGGCGACGTATTGTGTCGACTCGGCCAAGCATGCTGCAAGAAGTGGTATCACAGCTGCGCAAGGCTGAAAAAGATCCAGAAATTAAAGCCTTGCTTTTAAAAATCAATTCACCCGGAGGTTCGGTCACCGCCAGTGATATCCTGTATAATGAAATTGTGGCATTTAAGCAAGAGACCCAGGCCAAAGTGGTGGTCGCGATGATGGATGTGGCCGCCTCCGGCGGTTATTACATAGCGCTTCCCGCCGATCATATTTTAGCACATCCGACATCGGTAACCGGTTCGGTGGGTGTCCTGTTTTTACGGCCGGATGTGGCCGGGCTGATGGATAAAATCGGAATTGGCGTTGAAGTCAGCAAAACGGGTGAAAACAAGGATATGGGCTCTTCCTTCCGGCAGGCGACAGACGAAGAAAAACGAATTATACAAAACATGATTGATCAGCTGGGCGCCAGATTTTTAGATCGAATTGAAGCGCACCGCCGGATCGACCCTCAGAGCTTAAAGGAAATATCAACGGCGCGTATTTTTTTAGCTGATGATGCCTTGAGGCTGGGGATGGTTGATCGGGTGGGATATCTTAACGAAGCGGTCAGTGAGGCCAAAAAGCTGGCAGCGCTGCCGCAAAATGCCAAAGTGATCGTTTATCGTCGCACGACGTTTCCGGACGATAATCTTTACAATACATCGACCTCACAATATGAAGGCCAGGGGGTGTCGATGGTGTCCGTGGATCTTCCCGCCTCCCTGTCATTTCATCAGGCCGGTTTTTATTACCTGTGGCAACCCGGCGTAATGGATGAATAATTTAACTGGCGCCCCTTGGGCACATTTTTCAAATTGGCCTTTATTTTGCAAAATAAGAGACTGCCTGTTCAAAAGATGGGTGATGGTGACGTCAACCATCTCCTGCCACATAACTTTTCCGACGGATGCCGCATCAATTATAAGGTGATGCATTTTAACCTCAGTTGCCGCATTGTCTTTTTTAACCGGATGGATCTTCCATTGATCAAGATACTGAAGCCGGACCATTTTTTGTAAACTGGTATATGAAACGAGTTCATCATCTTCATCAATAAAGATAACGGTGGGTATATTTATTTTTTTGGGATCCAGATGGTTTTCAAAATGGGCATGCATTTCAAAAAAGGCATTGTAAGCGGCCATGGGTGTTCCCTCATTTGCTAGATAAGAGGCATGCCCGGCGCTCGGTATCACCAGACCCGGAAAAGGCGATAAAATTTTTATTAGATAATTTCTTGGATGCATGGCAATCGCCGGTGCAAACAAGACCATTTTTTCGAAATTCACATTGGGATTTGATGCTATTAAATCAATCCCCAGCAGGCCGCCCATCGAAAAGCCAATCAAAAAAAGAGGTTTTTCATATAAATAGCTTCTTTTTTTTGCAAACTGATATGCCGCGTAGGCTTCGGTTTTCCACAGCGGGTAGGATACCAATTTCAATGCGGTCATGCGTGCCTTTTCGTTGCTTGTATTATGGATAGGTGAAAAATTGGCACCATGACCGCGTAAAGACAAATTCAGGCAATCAATCCCGTTCGCATTCAGTTTTCCGATAATCGCCTCCATTTTGTCCGGCCGGCAGTTGAGGCCATGAATAACCAGCGCCACCCCTTCCCAATTCGTATCTTTCTGTCTGGGGTACCAGCGCATAGCGTTATGCTGCGCTTCTGCCCTTGCACTTTTGCCGTCCGAAGCGTCCGGGGTAGTTGCCGGAACACGCAAATTCAAGCCAGCACTTAGATTGGCAGCGTCCGGTTCAGAAAAACCGTGAGCGCCGGCCGGCAGAATCAAGCTCAGAATCAGTATGGTGATCGATGCGGCTTTCATCATAAAGGGTTTTTGGTCTGCGGTTTATGTGCCGTGTAACAAGAAGCTTTTCCTAAAATGGGTGATCAACCCATCCGGTTTGTGGGTTTAGCCAGCTAAAGGTCCTCGTGGTACGGGATTGAGTCTGCTGGAGGTCCTCATGAAGCGGTATTTATAGTACCTGTAAAAAATTATGTTCCGATAAACTGTCATTGCGAAGAGTCCGCCTGAGGCGGACGACGAAGCAATCTGATCTGCGTTAGCGGATCATCCCGAGCAATGCTTCGCATCGGATTGCTTCGCTTGGCTCGCAATGACTTTTGACAGATTCACTAATTCAATCGGAACATATTTTTGACAACCGCTATAGTCTTTAGAGCCTGTTAAAATTTGAATTGGGTCTAATTTAATTTTTTACTGGTCAACGGGCTCAACCGCTTTATAACATAAAACGGCCTAAGCAGAAAAGCAGGTAAAATCGGTAATCTGAAAACCGGTGAATGGGCAATCCTGTTGCAATAAGGTTCATCATGTCAGGCTGGTGGCTGGTGAAACTTATCAGGCCGCGGCAAAGGATTTGACAACTATTATTGGATTCACTATATAAATTTTGCTGTTGCCTAAGTTGAGTGTTTCAAATTATAAAATAGAAACCAATATTTATAATTTAAGGAATTCTATCGTTCTAATATTTTATAATTTGAAACCCTGCGGGCTTGCCGATCTTACTGCATCTACTGTGTCAAATGGCGTTCCGCATAGAAAACTATAACGAAACGCCATTTTCCGTGTAGCTGCGGCAACCTCGACAAGCGCTCAACATAGGCATAAATAAGGAGGAGACCCATTATGAGGCATATTCGTTCCAGTATTAAACCGATCGGTTGTTTTATGGCTATTTTTATGTTGATGCTCTGCGGTCCGTTTCAATCTGCTATGGCAGCCATGGTTGGGACCGAAGCGCTCATCGAGTTTGAGCGCAGTCAAGATGCCCGCCACACGCTGCAACGCCTCCTGGCCCGCGAAGACGTTCGAAATATGCTGGTATCACAGGGTGTAGATCTGCAGGAGGCCCAAAATCGCATTGAAAGCCTGACCGATGAGGAAGCCATTCGGGTTGCCGAACAATTGCAGGAACTTCCCGCCGGTGGTGACAGTTTTTTTACAGCCCTATTAATTGTGGCCCTTATCGTTTTCCTTGTTCTATTAGCAACGGATATTGCCGGATATACCGATATTTTTCCATTTGTAAAAAAATAGCGCTGCTTTAAAAATTAACCAGCCGTTATTATTAAGTTTGCGAACAAATAGAGCTGTTTAAGATCGACAGCGGTGGAAAGGGCGTTCCCAAGACGCCCTTCCTTTTTTTAAGCGAACTTATTTTCAACGCCTCGTCTTAAAAGGCACCTTTCCTGCTGTCTTCCTGTCAAAAAATTGGCAAATGTGTAAACATTTTCACAACCAAATGTGAACAAAAAGTCATAGCCTACGGGGTGATCAGGCCCCAATATTATTATAATAAACTGTTATTATTGTTAATATCGTAAAGCGCGCGGTGTTTTATCAGATCTGGCATGCTATTTGTATAGTTATATAGAAAAACCGATCACGATCTTATTGGTCTCTCGAATGTGCGTGCATCTTCCCCTGCGGGCTTCAAACTACTTAGGCGAATGACCGCGCACGAGAACAACGGCATTCAGGGAGCCATGAGTAAAAAAGGCAGAGCCAATTTAGGATCTGCCTTTTTTGCGTTAGATAACGCAGTCCTCAGTTTGCCGCGTCGAAGCTCTCCAGAGCGCCCGTCCTCCGTCCCGCCTGTGCGGGACTACGGAGGATGGAAAAACGGGTCCTCATTGCTCAGTCCTTTAACCCCGATACTTGCGAAAATGCCTGTCCGAACTTATACTTTATTAACTATCTGAACTTGTTTCTAAATTTCAGATCAGGTTCGAAATTCGGACATTAGCTAGCGTTTCGAAACAAATTTGTGTAAATATGGAGGTTAAACAATGCCCATATATGAATATAACTGCGAACCCTGCAGCTACAAATTTGATAAGCTTGTCATGAGTCCCAGTGACCAGGTGAAGTGCCCCCTCTGCCAGGGGACCGTCAAAAAATTGATGTCCACCTTTTCGGTCGGCCACGATGATAAGATGGGCGACAACCTGCCGCCGGGGGTTGGGCCCAAAATGTGCACCAACTGCTAAAACCTATCTCAAAAATGCATCTAACGTCCAAGGGCTGTGTTAAAAACCGATTCAAAATGCTCGAATACTAGCGTGTATGCTCCGCTTTTGAATCGGTTTTAGCCTTGCCCTTGGACGTGATCTACTATTTTTGCGATAGGTTCTAAGTTATAAATTTGAAATGTGCTTTTATTGCTTGAGCAACCAGAACATAAGCAGGCTTGGCTCATTATTGTAGTGAGTAATTAAGAGATGGTGGGATACAGCTCGAGAAGTCGATTGCCGAGCATCTCGGCCAGGCGCCTGAAAAGCAGGGCCTCGTTTTTGGGGTATTTTTTAAGGATTCTTAGAAAGACATCACGGTCGAATTTCAGCAGGTTGGTGGCTTCCACACACTCGCCAGTGGCGGAATAGGCGTCTCTGCCGATCAGACCCGACCAGCCAATGATTTCTCCAGGCTGGCGAACCATATACACCACCGGGCCGGCATCGGCCAGACTGAGCTTTACCTGCCCCTTGAGCAAAACATAAAAATGCCCGGCCGGATCGCCTGCTTTAAACAGAACATCTTTTTCGGCTTGGGATAATTTTTCGGCAAGATCCAATACCTCCATGGTAAAATTCCGGCCCATTCCCATAAAAAAATCCGACATCTTAATATACATGGTTCATTTTTCCTTTGAATGTCCTCAGCGCAATGTGGCGTCATTTCGCAGCGCTATTTTGCCGCTCGGGTAGCCGTTTTGACTCACGCTTTTTCCAATGCGCGTTGGAAGCCTTCCATCGAACCGCTGATGGTCGAATCCGGCACGGCATAGCATAGTCGAAAGTAGCCCGGCCCGCCGAAGCCGACACCCGGTGCTGCCAGGATGAGTTCTTCTTTTAAGATCCGGGTAAATTTGACATCATCCGCAAGCGGGCTTTTGGGAAACAGATAAAAAGCGCCTTCGGGCACATGAAATTTGTATCCGATTTCAGATAGACCCTGGCACAATAGATCCCGCCGCCGGCGGTAAATGGATACATCCACTGTGACCCCTTGCAGCCGTGCGACGGCATGCTGCAGCAGGCTGGGGGCATTAACACACAGCATGGTATTGACGACAGCCGCGGCGCCGGCAAGTAGCTCGGCGTCTTCAGCCTGCGGGTTGACCGCCAGAAAACCGATGCGCTCACCGGCCAAAGACAGCTCTTTGGAATAGGAGGTAACGATAATCGAATGGGCATAGGCCTGAAAGATGGAGGACACTTCCACATCATAGGTGATTTTGCGATAGGGCTCATCCGCCACCAGATAGATGCGCCGGCCGAATTTTTGGCTGGCGTCGTCCAGCACCCTGCCCAGTTCGGCAAGCTCTGCTGCCGAATATACAGCACCGGTGGGATTGTTGGGCGAATTCAGCAGCATTACCCGGGTTTTATCGGTGATGCCCGCTGCAATCGCGGCCGTATCCAGATGAAAATTGCCATCTGTGGGGACCGTTTTAATCGTTGCCCTGGCGATAAAGGCATAGTGGCCGTAGCCGACAAAATAAGGGGCCGGCACTAAAATTTCCTCACCGGGATTCATGACCGCATTGAGAGTGTCATTTAAAGCACCGGCGGCGCCCACCGTCATGACAATCAAATCCGGGGTCAGCTTAACATCGTGCACGCCGCTGAGATAATCGGCCACCGCCTGCCGGACGTGCGGATATCCGGTATTGGGCGTATAGCCATGGCCTAAAGATTCATCGCCAACCAGCTCCTTGAGCACCTTTTTAAATTCCGGCGGGGGCGGCACATCTGGATTGCCCAAAGAGAAGTCAAAGACCTTGTCCGAACCATGTTCGGCTTTGAGCCGAGCACCTTCTTCGAACATCTTTTTGACCATTTCCATGCCTTCGACCATTTTGATCATTTGGTTTGCTATCGGCATAATTTATTTCCCTTCTTTATTTGAATGCTAAGTGATGTTTTGAAGTTATTTTAATCCAGATCAAAAAGAAATCATTCAAAGAAGCCTTTGGTTCGAATTTTCAAAGGTGAAATCGTGGCAATTCATGCTTATACGTATAGGTGTGGAATTTGAATTCGGTCTGACAAAAATTTGATAGCATAGGCGCTTGATAGAATTCAAGCATTACCCGACGATGAATATGGAGGCTACCTGTGAGAATCGTATTTTTTGCCGGCAAAGGCGGAACCGGCAAAACCTCAATCGCGGCTGCCAGCGGTATCCGGTCTGCGGAGTTGGGGAAAAAAACGGTGGTCATGTCGCTGGATGTGGCCCATAGCTTAAGCGATATCTTTGATCTGGATAAAAGTCTGCTTGACCAAAATAAAGGCCAACCCGTTCAAATCAAATCCAACCTTTACATTCAGGAAATCGACATCCAGGAGGAGATCAAACGCTATTGGCGGGATATCCACCGATATCTTTCCAGTTTATTCAATACCACCGGGCTGGATGAAGTGTTGGCTGAAGAGCTGGCCATTTTGCCTGGAATGGAAGAAGTCAGTTTACTCTTGTATATCAATCAATATGTGCAGGAAAAAAAATATGATGTGATCCTGCTGGATTGTGCCCCCACCGGGGAATCACTAAGGTTTATTAGTATACCGGCCACCCTGGAATGGTATATGCAGAAAATTTTTAAAGTTGAAAGAACCCTCGCCAAATATGTGGGCCCCGTGGCCAAAAGGTTAACCGATGTGCCCCTGCCGGACGATGACTATTTTAAAGCCCTTGAAGCGCTATTCGAGCGCTTAAAGGGCGTTGATCAGATTTTAACCAATCCTAAAATAACCACGGTTCGACTGGTCACCAATCCGGAAAAAGTGGTCCTTAAAGAAACCCAGCGTGCGTTTATGTATTTTTGTTTGTATAAAATGAGCATCGATGCGATTGTTATGAATCGCATTTTGCCTGAGCAACTTACAGAATCTTATTTTGCAAGCTGGGTCAAAGGTCAACGAAAGCACCGTAAAGCCGCTGAACAGATATTTAGCCCGGTACCCATTTTGTCGGTCGATTTGTTTCAAGGTGAAATTTTAGGATATTCGAAACTCAAGAAATTAGCACGCCAACTCTATGGAAAAATGAATCCGCTGAAACGATTCTATAAAGATGAGCCCTACCAGCTGGTTAAAGAAAACGGCAACTACCATCTGAAAGTAAAGCTTCCTTTTCTGATGAAAAAGGATGTTGAGTTGAATAAATTTTTTGATGAACTCATCATTCGGATTGGAGGATTTAAAAGAAATATTTTACTTCCAAGACAGGTGGCTTCAAGAGAGCAGGTCAATGCAAAACTCGACGGCCAGGTCTTGGATATTTGCTTTGAAGGAGTTGAAGATGGCAGCTAAAAAGAAAGAACCGCAAATGACGATTTGCCCTGTCGGCCAGTTTTTTATGGATCTTGATAAGGTCTTTGGCAAAAAATCGGATTTTTTCAAACACATGACCCAATCGCGCATTGAATTTTTAAAAGCCATGCGTTCCTTGCTGGATGAACATATTAACACCCAGGAAAAGAAAAAAGCGCCCAAGAAGAAGCGGATGACCAAAATCAAGATTAAATAACACTCATGGATCAAAGGATCGTGCGCTGACCGCAACAGGCCTCACGCCTTAAATTAAACGTGAGGGATAATTCATCGAGCGCTATGCCGCCAGGCGTCCATTATTCGGGGCTATCATTATCGTAGGGTGACTTCTTCTAACAGCCGTCGATAATAAACATAATTTTCAAAGGGCACATCTGCCCGTACGCGGCCGTCTGCCAGCGGTATGTAGCCGCCGTCTTCGATCAACGGGGGAACCTTTTCCTCGATCTCCTTTTGGATGGCGGCTTTATCTCTGCGTAAGGCATCCAGATCAATGCCGCCGATCAGCCGTAAATCACGGCCGAATTCCTTCCTTAGGCTGCGGTAATCCATGGCCGCTATATTGACCTCACAGGCCCACAGACAATTAAATCCCCACTTAAGGATACTGGGTATCAGAATGCGGGCATTGGCAAAGGTCTGAAAGCAAATGGTTGCCACATTATGCTGACGGATCACATCCAGGATGGGTTCATAGCTTGTGAGCACAAAGTCTTCATACATTTTGGGCGAAATTAAAGGCCGGTCGTTTCCGCCGATGGGCTCGCTGAATACGATGGCATCGACCGCCACTTCCTGAAGGATGCGATCTGTTAAACGGGCTGCAAACTCGCCTTGAATTTGCATTCTTTGGCGAACCACATCCGGTTGTTCCGTGAGCATCTCCATTAATTCCATAAAAGTTTCCCAATTGCCAACGCCCATGGTCAGAAATAAGCCGCGGTGCACATACAGCATCAAGACATGATCTCTGGATTGCCAGGCGCGGACCCGCCGGGACCAGCGACTGGGAAGGCGCTTTTTATCAGTGGGATCCAGCCGGCGCTTAAATTTTTTTAAATCCGTCATTTTATCGAGCCTGGATATGAATTTGGGCCGGGGTTCCAGGTCCACTTCCATGCGCTCCCGAAAATCGGAAGGAAAGAGGGCAGCCAGATCGGCCTTTTTCGCCAAACCCTGTGTTCGCCAAGCTTTCAGGACGTCTTTGCGGATGCCTTCCTCAAAATACGGGACGCGGTCTGGCATGCCATAACCCATGGTTTCCCGGAAGCGCTTGCGGCTGGACATCTTTTCCTTTATGGGCGTTGGGTTCATTTAAGGTAGCAAACGTATATTGGTTTTGCTAAATAGTTCAGGACCGAAGAAGTGAATGGCAGCTCGAATATAAAGGGTTGCTATTACCGTGTCAATCCTGGACATGCAAACACATTTTACAGACGCTTTAACATCGAAAAGGATCAACCTAATGCTTGCGCTCTCAACATCCTGGCAGTCGGCAGAAACGGCAACGGCAGCAGAAATATCAAAAGGGATTCGATTTATCCGCGAAACATTTACAGAAGTGTAACTTTGGGCAGCAGATATCATCCATGTTTGTCAGGCCTGATAACAAGTTTTATTGACTTTGCTGTCCCTATTTAATAAATAATTCCCTATTGAATGCTCTCTTTGACCGCAATTGTTAAATCACTGCGACACCACTAACTCTTTTCTGTTCTTATTCTGAAGCACGGTCTGCTTTTGAGCCGCATCCTGAGTAAACAAGCACCATTTTTTCCTTGAAAATGTTATTCCATATTTAGATCTTTAATATGAAAAACAGGAGAGGAGGTCTCTTATGAAAAAACTGCTTCTGCTCGCGGCCTCAATGCTTCTGCTCGCAGGCCAATCTGTGCTGTCTGCTGAATTGACGATTTTAACGGAAAATTTGCCCCCTTTGAATTATGTTGACAACGGTGTCTTGGTTGGTCCTTCTGTGGAGATCGTACGAGAAATCCAGAGAAGAGTTGGGGCTGAGGCGCAAATCCAGGTGTACCCATGGGCAAGAGCTTACAAAATGGCGCTTGAAGACGAAAACGTTATCTTATTCGGAATGACGTATACCAAAGTGCGTCATGATAAATTTAAATGGGTCGGCCCGTTAGCCACCAAAAGAGATATTCTGGTCGCCAAAAAGGACTCGGGTATTAAAATTAAAGATCTGGAAGACGCTAAAAAAGTCAAGCGAATTGGCACACTTCGAGACGATACCAGGGGGCGTTTACTGCAAAGTTATGGATTTACCAATCTTGAACCGGTCTCGGATGAGCAACTAAATGCGAAGAAGCTTTCACTGGGTCGCATAGATTTATGGGCCTATAAAATACCGGGTCTCAGAACCGTTTGTGATTTGGCCGGTGTTGATCATACCGCCTTTGAAGAGGTCTATCACCTTCGCGAAATTGATCTGATGATTGCTTTTTCAAAAAAGACCTCGGATTCAATTGTTCAAAAGTGGAAAACCGCTTTTGATGAAATGGTAGCGGATGGTACCGTCAAGAAAATTCAAGAAAAATGGAACCTGAAATTGGAAGATGATCCCTTTCCAGAGATCACAGATTAAAACACCCAACTTGCACTGATCCGGACCTCGCTTATAAGAGGTGGATGCAATACGTCATAAAGGCCTGGGGTTATGCAGAAAGCCTCCTCATTAAAGACCGCCCCCAAAGTCAGCAGTCTCAGCCGTCGCTTCAGCTATGCGCTGATCGGAATCCTTACTTTATTGCTGGTTGCTTTTGCCGCGGTTGTTATCATTTATGATATCAACAGAATCGAAAGCGAAATGCAAAGGCGGTTAGACAACGCCATCAGGTTTGCGCAGAATAGTCTGCCAACGCCCTTGTGGAACATGGACTACATGGTCGTAAATGACTTTGTTGAAGCCCTGTTTTTGGATGAGTCAATTGTGCATATAAAGATAACGTGGAAAGATCAGCTGATCACCGAGAAAAATCGCTCTGGTTTTCAACTTAAAGAAAATAATTTGGGAACACCGCAACAATTGATTAAAAGCTCTGATCTGATCGCCAAATCATCCGATATTTATTTTAAAGACCGTGTCATCAGTAAGGTTTTAATTGTGATGTCGCGCGAAAACGTAAAAAAACAGGTGTTTATTCAAATTTATGGCACGATTGCCCTGTTAATCCTCATTATTGCGGCCATTTGGCTCACATCCATATTCGTTACCAGGCGGTACATCTCATCACCTTTGCTTAAGTTGCAGGAATCTGCTTCATTGATCGCCCGGGGTGATTTGGACACTTATGTTGATAAAAGCAGCAGTGATGAGATTGGCGCATTGGCACAGCATCTGGATGTCATGCGGGGATCGATCAGGCAGTTATTTGCAGAGCTTCAAGAGAGCAAGGACAAACTGGAGGATTACAGCCGCACCCTGGAGGACAAGGTTGAATTGCGCACCCGCGAGCTGGCGCAGTCAGTGGAAGAGCTCAAAGCTCTGGGGGAGGTCAGCCAGGCCGTCAACTCCACCCTTGATCTGAAGACGGTCTTAAAAAGCATTGTTCGCCATGCGGTGCAACTCTCAAAGACAGATGCCGGGACGATCTACGAGTTTGACGAAGCGGAGGGCGTCTTTGTGCCGAGCATAAACTATGGTACTCATTCCGATCTTATTGAAGCGCTGTGCGAGTCAAAATTGCGTGTGGGGGACCAAACGGTTATCGGTCAGGCTGCTGTTAAGCGCACCCCTGCCCAGATTCCGGATCTTGTAGACGTGCCCGACTACCCCCTATCTTACGTTCAGCAGGCCGGTTATCGTGCCCTGCTGGCATTGCCGTTGTTGCGTGAAGATCGTTTAATTGGTGGGCTGGTGGTGAGGCGCAAAGCGGCTGGCGAATTTTCCGCCCCTGTGCTGGACCTGCTTCAAAGATTTGCCTCTCAGTCTGTGCTTGCCATTCACAATGCCCGGCTTTTCCATGAGATCGAAGAGAAGGGGCGCGAGCTGGAGAGCGCCAACCAGCATAAGTCCGAGTTCCTTGCCAACATGAGCCATGAATTGAGAACGCCCTTGAATGCCATCTTGGGCTATACGGAGCTGATTCTGGACGACATTTACGGGGCTGTACCGGAAAAAATTCAGGAGGTTCTTGCACGTTTAGAAAAAAATGGCCGCCATCTGCTCAATCTTATCAATGATGTTCTGGATCTTTCCAAGATCGAGGCGGGCCGACTCAGCCTTTCTCTCAATGAATATTCGATGGAAGAGGTGCTTAAAATGGTCTCAAACTCGGTGGAGGCTTTGTTAGCGGAAAAGGACCTGGAATTGAAGGTCGAGGTCCCCAAAGATCTTGTCATTGGTAAAGGAGACGAACAACGTATCGCCCAGGTGATGTTAAACCTGGTGGGAAACGCGATCAAATTTACCGATGAGGGGGAAGTTAAAGTCGAAGTGAATGTGGCTAACGAAACATTTTTAGTCTCAGTGCATGATACAGGCCCTGGAATTACAGAAGCCGACCAGCAAAAGATCTTTGATGAATTTCGGCAGGCCGACGGTTCCAGTACCCGCAAAAAGGGCGGAACCGGTCTGGGTCTTTCAATTTCCAAAAAAATAATCAATATGCATGGCGGCCGCATCTGGGTGGAGTCAACATTGGGCAGGGGATCTATTTTTCACTTCACGTTGCCGATTCGAGTCGAAAAGCAAAGGAAACACGCATGAATCAGCTGATTTTAGTTGTCGAAGATCAGGAAGACAACCGGCGGATCATACGGGATCTTCTCACAAGCGCCGGCTACGAGATAATCGAAGCGCGAACCGGTCAAGAGGGGGTCACCGCTGCCGAAACCCATCGTCCAGCACTGATTCTGATGGATATTCAATTACCCGATTTTGACGGCTACGAAGCGACTCGCCGAATCAAAACCAATCCAGGGCTGAGTTCTATCCCGATCATTGCCGTCACCTCCTATGCTCTGAGTGGCGATGATGTCAAGGCCCTTGAGGCCGGGTGTGATGCATATGTTTCTAAACCCTTCAGTCCGCGGGCGCTTTTGGCTAAGATTCGTGAGTTAATACCTTAATTTATCATTTCAAGGGATCATAATGCGAACGCCTCCGCTGATACTCATCGTCGATGATAATCCCGCAAACGTCGAAATATTCAAGATGCGCCTGGCCGCCAACAATTACGAAATCATTACCGCGTTAGACGGTGAGGAGGGGTTGGCCATGGCGAAAGAGCGGTTGCCGGACCTGATTTTGCTGGACATCATGATGCCTAAAATGGATGGCATTGAGGTTTGCCGGCATCTCAGGGCGGATTCTTCCTTACCGTTTATGCCCATCATCATGGTGACCGCCAAAACGGATTCAAAAGATGTCGTCGCCGGTCTCGAAGCTGGTGCTGACGAGTATTTAACTAAACCCGTAAATCATGCCGCCCTGGTTGCCAGAGTGAAGTCGATGTTGCGAATCAAGTTGCTGCATGACACCGTCATCGAACAGTCGGCTCAGCTGCAAGGTCAACTGAAGACAGCGACCAAAATCCAATCGTTGTTCTGGCCGGATATCCCGGATTTAGCCGGCGACAGCCATATCTGGGCCGCGGCTATTCCAGCCGCCTATGTCAGCGGAGACCTGTATGACGTCATTCCCCTGTCTGATGGCAGTTTACTGATATATGTCGCCGATGTCTCCGATAAAGGTGTTCCTGCTGCATTGGTTATGGCGGCATTGTCGACTAAAATCCGCAGTGAAGCACGAACTCAATATGAGATTGATGCTCTTCTTCAAACGGTAAACAACAGCATGTACAATCTAACTTCCGAAGAGGGTTTCTTTGCTACAATCGTTGTGACGCGGTATTGGCCTCACAGCGGGAAAATGCAATTAGCAATGGGGGGACATTTACAGCCCTTGTGGATCGCCGATACGGGTATTCGAAATTTACCTCATATAAAGGGGATATCATTGGGTGTGACGCGGGATGCTCATTACGAAAAAAAAGAAATTTTGCTCGCTCCCGGAGAGTCGATTCTTCTTTTTACCGATGGCGTTATCGAAGCCGAGAATGAAGACAACGAACTGTTTGGCAATGCGCGTTTGGTGGTTTTCTTAAAAGACGCCAACGGCCCTCCTTGGGGCAAGGGATTATTGGACTTCCTATCCAATTGGCGAGGCAATTCGAGTGCCAGCGACGATTTAACCATCCTGGAGATCTGGCGTGATGAAAACTAAAGCGATGGTATTCTCAAATCATAGCTATCGCTTAGTCCTCCATTCAGCATAAACCACACACTTCACCAGTGCCTTTCGAACACGCCTGCGCCCCTTTTGTAAAATTCTAATATCGAGCCCTTTTTGGGCTTATTTTATAGTGGTTGTCAAAAAAACGTTCCGATTGCGGAACGCTTTTTTGCTACAACACTTATGCCGCCATCCTTTTTTTCGGAACATTAATATGACAAGCGGTATAGTAACGCTAAAATTAGCCAAATGATTATTTTTCTGTTAAGATTTAAATATATTACCGTTCCGATTGGGCTAAAAAGGCGCGAATGATCAACTACCTAAAATCATTCACAGTTTTATTACTTGTGACCTTGCTTTTACCGGTTTCGCTGCAGGCAGATACCCTGATTAAGGTGGGTGTCTACCATAATGCACCGCTGAGCGACTATAATGAAGATGGCAGCGTCCACGGCTTTTTCATCGATATTCTGGATAACATTGCAGAAAAAGAAGGGTGGAAGATAGAATATGTGCCCGGGTCACGGCTGGAATGTCTTGAAAGACTCCAAAACGGCCAGATCGATTTGCTGAGTGCGGTGGCCTATTCTGAAATCGGGGCGACTGTCTATGACTATACCTATGAAAGCGCGATCAGCAACTGGGGTCAACTATACGTTAACGAACAGGCAGCTATTGAATCGATTGTCGATCTAAAGAATAAAAAAGTCGCCGTTCTCCACAATGATGTCTATTTTGATGGTCTCAAAAGGCTAACTGAACAATTTGGCATACGATGCCGATTTATTGAAGCATTTACGAATGAGGATGTCCTCAAGCTGGTGGAATTGGGTCGCTGCCAGGCCGGATTGGTGAATCAATTTTTCGGCCATCGCTTCGAAAGAGATTTTATTATTAAAAAAAGCCCCATTGTATTAAATCCCCAAAGATTATATTACGCCGCCCCGCGGGGAAAAAACAAAAACCTATTAGATGCCTTAGATCATCACCTCCGAAAACTGAAAAGCAACGACCTTTCCATTTATTATCAGTCCATGCACAAATGGTTTGGCGACAAAGAACAACTAAATCTTTCCAAGTGGTTGAAGTGGGCCGTATTCATTTCCGTCGTTCTATTTGTGCTATTTTTGTTTACGGCGCTATTTTCCAGGACCAAAATTATATCGAAAACAAAAGCCCTGGTTGCCAAGAATGAACAACTGGAGGAAGCGGTTGAATCCCGCAAGCTGGCAGAACGCGCATTTGACGCAGGGGAGCACAAATACCGTAGTCTTTTCCAATATTCTAGTGATGCCATCTTTATCCATGATCTGGAAGGCAAGATTTTAGATGCCAATCAAAAGGCCATTGATCAATTCGGGTACACTAGAGAAGAAATACTGCAGCAAAAAATCTTAAATTTGCATCCACCCGAGGCGTTGCCGAAATCAAAAGAGGCCTTTCGTAACATCATTGCTCGAAAACAAATTGATTTTGAAATTGAGTTCGTAAAAAAGAATGGTGACATTTTTCTAGCCGAAGTATCATCGGGTTTATTTCAAATCGGCGAAGACCAGGTCATTCAGGACATTGTTCGCGATGTTACCGAAAAAAGGAGGGCGGAGGAAGCGCTGCAGCAGCACAATGCGTATATGACGGCGCTGCACGAGACCACCCTCGGCTTAATAAGACGGTTGAACATCGATGATTTGCTCAAAGCCATTGTCGATCGCGCCGGAAAGCTGGTTGGAACAGCGGATGGTTACATTTACATACATGATGCCCAAACCGATGCGCTTCTACTCAAAGTGGGAACCGGTCGATTCGAGCAAATGCTGGGATTTCGCATGAAACCCGGCGAAGGATTAGCCGGCAAAGTATGGCAGTCCGGCAAACCGATAAAAATTGATAACTATCATCACTGGTCCGGCAGGCACGATGACACCCGATTCGATGATATGGGGGCTTCTTTGGGCATGCCCTTAAAATCGGGCAATCAAACCATAGGGGTCATCGGTCTTTCTTCCACCTCATCACAGAAGCAGTTTGGTGATAATGAAATCACAGTTTTGACGCGCTTTGCCGAGCTGGCATCAATTGCTTTAGACAATGCCCATCTGCATGCCAAGCTGCAGCAAGAACTCCAGGAGCGCAGGCAGACGGAGGCCATTTTAAAGAATTCACGCCAAACGTTTCGCACGGTTTTAGACAGCATTGATGCGACGATTTATGCAGCCGACATGGACACTTATGAGATCATTTTCATGAATCGGCACATGCGGGATAATTTTGGACCCAACTCAGCCGGACAGCTTTGCCACCAGGTGTTCCGCAATGAGAACCACCCCTGTGAGAACTGCACCAACCCAAGATTGGTGGATAAGCAAGGCAATCCAACAGATGCAATTGTTTGGGAAGGGAAAAATCCCCTGAATCACAAATGGTATATTAACTATGACCGGGCCATCAAATGGATCGATGGGCGCAATGTACGCCTGCAGGTTGCCACCGACATCACCAAACTTAAACTCCTGGAAAAAGAACGCTTAAAATCAGAGGCTTACCTCCGTCAGGCCCAGAAAATGCAAGCCATCGGGACACTGGCAGGCGGAATTGCCCATGACTTCAATAATATTCTTTCAGCCATTATGGGATATACTGAATTGTCCATGATGGAGTTGCCCCAAAAATCCAAAGCAAAATATAATTTAAACGAAATTTATAAAGCCAGCCAGCGCGCCAAAGAGGTCGTCAAGCAGATTCTGACCTTCAGTCGCCAATCAGACCAGAAACGCAAGCCCCTAAAGGTTGATCCGATTGTCAAAGAATCTATTAAGCTGCTCAAGGCTTCGTTGCCCTCGACGATTCAAATTCAGCTCTATATCGATCCCGCAGCCGGTATAATCGAAGCCGATGCGACCGAGATCCATCAGATCATCATGAATCTGGGCACAAATGCTTATCATGCCATGAGCGAAACGGGCGGTTTGTTGGATGTAAAAGTAGAAAATGCTGATCTAAACGCTGAAATGGCCGAACACTTTGAAATTAGGACCGGAAATTATTTGTCGATATCCGTTGCCGACACGGGTCATGGCATGGCACCCGAGGTTCTGGAAAGAATTTTTGAACCCTATTTCACGACCAAAGAAAAAGACAGGGGCACCGGAATGGGTCTGGCTGTTGTCCACGGAATTTTAAAAAGCTACGGCGGAGCCATTGCCGTTGACAGCAAGCCCGGTAAAGGGACCGTGTTTACCGTTTATATTCCAACAGGCCCTAAAAAGGTTCAACCCGAAACCGAGATCTCCCAAATTTTACCGACCGGAAACGAGCGCATCTTATTTGTTGATGATGAACCCGCTTTGGTGGAGATCGGAAAGAAATCGCTTGAGCGTCTGGGCTACAGGGTTGAAACCCGCACCAGCAGTATAGAGGCGCTTAAGCTTTTCCAAAAGACCGCTGATAATTTTGATTTGATTATAACCGATATGACCATGCCCGGGATGACCGGTGATAAATTGGCCATCGAAGTTAAGAAAATCCGTGCTGATATCCCTGTCGTCATCTGCAGCGGCTATAGCGATGAAGTAATGGTAAATCGTGCCAAACAAATCGGTATTAGCGCTTTTTTAATGAAGCCCCTCGTCATTCGGGATCTGGCGAATACCGTAAGAGATGTGTTGGGAAAAACGGATTCCAGCGAAATTTTTCCGGTTGCCAATTAAAACCTCAAAAATAGTAGACCACGCCCAAGAGTCCGCCTGCGGCGGATTAAATGCATTTTTGAGATAGGTTCTAAATTCAATTGAGCGCTTTCTCATACCACTCCGTTTTTGCATAAATCTCAAATCCCACCGACTCATAAAGTGAGCGTGCGACTGCATTTTCGTTGTCCACCATAAGCCGGACGATATCAATGCCTCTGGCTTTGAGGCCCTCCAATCCATTGCGTAAGACGGCCTTGCCGATATCCTGCTGGCGATAATCCGGATCCACACCCAGCATGTGAATCAGGCCTTTGCTATCTTTTCCGTTCGCATTTTCGTCCGCTTTTATGATCGTCCAGCAATAGCCGATCGGTTGATCGCCCAGATAGGTGAGAATAACATCTTGCGGCGAACGGCTCTGCATCTTTAAGCGGTAAGCAATTTCTTCTTCGGTGTTCAGTTTTTTTATGCACGGTTAAGGGCACACTTGCTAAAACTCAAAAACGGCTTTAAAGTCAAGACCGACTTTATTTCTAAAATAACCTTAAAAATTCATAAAGCAATTTAACGCCGTACTAATTCCAAATCACCACGAAGAACACGAAGAAACACGAAGATAAATGCAAAACCTTGTGTTCTTTGTGAGCTTAGCGGTAAGAACTTAACGTTGGCTTCAAATTTTTATCTTTGCTGATTATGGAAACCAATTTCTGTATAGTTCAACATGGAGGTCTAATGTGACGGAACCAGCAGATGTTGTTGTCGTAACCCCGCATCCGGACGATGCGGAGTTTGGGGTTGCCGGAACGGTAGCCCGCTGGACGAGGCAGGCAAAACAGGTGGTTTATATCGTGTGCACCAACGGAAATAAGGGCACCAGTGATCCGGATTTAACACCGGAGGCGCTGGCCGACATTCGGCAAAACGAGCAGCGAGCAGCCGCTGAAATTCTGGGGGTGCGTGAGGTCGTCTTCCTGGGATATCCGGATCAGGGACTCGAAGATACACCCGAATTTCGAAAACAGATTGTGCGCATGATTCGGCTTTACCGGCCGCAAAAGGTTGTGACCGCCGACCCTTACCGCCGCTATATCTGGCATCGAGATCACCGCATTGCCGGTCAGGTCACCATCGACGCAGTTTTCCCGTATGCCCGGGATCATCTGGCCTACCCGGATTTGCTTGAAGAGGGCTTGCAGCCCCATAAAGTCCGCGAAATGCTTTTCTGGGCTTCGGAAGACATCAATTATGTATCCAACATCACCGAGACGTTTGATCTGAAGCTGAAAGCACTGCGCTGTCATAAAAGCCAGGTACGAGCGTTGAAAGTTTCGAATCTGGAGGATTGGTTGCGACAACGCTGCAGTGATTTGGCTGAAGGTGAGGATTTTGACCTGGCCGAAGCCTTTCACCGCGAAGAGATTTCGTGGTAAGCTGAAATCAGGCCTTTTTAAATTAGCCACGGACCCACACGGACTCACACAAACCTTTTGTTCGGCCGACATTGGCCGAACAAAAAATGTCATCCCGCTGCGCGGGATAAAAAACCACGTCTAAAAATCTTGGATAGATAGATTGATCAAACGCACTGCCCGGTTTAAGCCGAAGAACTTGTCTGTGTCTGTCTGTGTGCGTCTGTGGCTAAAGAAAAATATTCTGATCTTCACATAGTCCAGAGGACATCGCCGCAAAGATTCGGATCGTGCGGTCTGGCCGCAAAAGCTTCAAAAGCCTGCTTTTCTTTTCCGAGGGTCGTGTGATCGCCGTGACCTGGAAACACCCGGGTATCGTCGGGCAAAACAAAGATTTTCTGCTGCAATGATTCGACGATTTGCCTGAAGGCAGACGGCGATCCGGTTTTTCCCGGTCCGTCCGGAAAGAGCGTATCACCGGATATTAGATATCCCTCGGTGTAGAAACACAGGCTGCCCGGGGTATGGCCTGGCGTGTGCAAGATGCTAAGGCCAATGTTGCCAACTTTTAGAGCTTCGCCATCGGCCAGCAGCATGTCCGCTGGAACGGGCAGGCTAGCCGCATCGGCGGCATGGGCGGCAATCGGAACCTTTAAGATGGATTTTAATTCCGCCAGGGCGCCGGTATGATCCATGTGATTGTGGGTCATCAGAATGTATTTTGGATTTGTGGATTGTAATCGTTCTAATACTGTTGGCGCATCGCCAGGGGCATCAACCACAACGCTGTCGCCTGTTTTTAAACAACGCAAGATATATGAATTAGTGCCAAAGGGACCCAGTGGGTAACATTCAATCTGGATGGTTTCATTGTCGACGACAAGTGCCATGACGGACCTCCTCAAAACGGCTTTTTTAGGTATGGATGGATTTTTATCGAAGGTTTGTCTGTACCCAATGCGCTACTAAACGGTTATGGGAAATAAATAGGTGCTTGTCAAGATGATGCGAGTGGCTTATGGTTATTAGGTATATTTTCTATCCATTTTGAATGGGAGATCGGACGCGTGGACCGCATTTTATTTTTAGACAACTCCATTGATGAAGATGTATATCAGCCGCTTACCTACTGGGAAGCTTTGCTGTTATTTCCCTTCGATTTTTTTCGGGTATCAGCCGGCCAATGGCCCGACGGACTGGATGCCTACTCCCATGTCTTGATCACAGGATCCACTGCCAGCGTGCTGGATGATACGGCCTGGATGCAAAAAGAAACAGCTTTGATACGAGATGCGGTCAACAACGGCAAGGTCATATTAGGCAGCTGCTTTGGCCACCAAATAATTGCCCGTTCTCTTTTTGGCCGGGATGCAGTCAGGCGGCGCCAAAAACCTGAGATTGGCTGGCCCCAAATTCAAATTTTAGCCCGGGATGCGCTGCTGGGTGAGCCGGGCCGCACGCTCAACGGTTTTGTTTTCCATTTTGATGAGGTCTGCCATGTTCCGGCTGAAAAAGCGACAATCGTTGCGCGTTCTGCGGATTGTGAGATTCTGGCCTTTAAGCTAAAAGATCACCCTGTGTGGGGTATCCAGCCTCATTTTGAAATGGGCATCGTTGAGGGTATCCAGATTATTGATCGCGCTGCGGGGGATCAAATTCCGGACAAGCGCCATTTTTTCCGCAGCGATGAACATCGGCCCCGGGATTCGGGTTGGATTATACCGTTGATGAAGGCGTTTCATGAAACCCGGCCAATTTGATAACCCGCACGCCAGTTATACCGCTTGTCATATTAATGTTCCGAAAAAAAGGATGGCGGCATAAGTGTTGTAGCAAAAAAGCGTTCCGCAATCGGAACGTTTTTTTGACAACCACTATAAATCAAACAAAAGGGGAGACGGCCTATGAATTTATTGTTGAACCGTCTCCCCTCTCTTTTTATTTGTCGTTCTATTTTGTATTTATAAACCCATATCTGATGCCCGAATCCGATACCTGAAATCCATTACCCGATAGCGAATCCTTATCGGACAAACCGCTTTATGTTGGGAGCCTCCAGATTCGAGGCGTCAACCTGCCAGTTACCTTTGGCATCCTGCTGGCCTTTGAGCAACCCTTTCTGCAACCATTCCATGACACCATTTTCGGTTAGATAGGTCATGTTGGCAAATTGAGTAACTGAAAAAGATCTTGTTGTTTTCGCGGATTTAGGTGCTGATTTTTTCTCGGGTACCGCTGCTTTTTTAGCCGGAGCGACGGCTTTTTTCTTCGGAGCAGCTGCTTTTTTCCTGGGTGCAGCTGTTTTCTTAGCAGCGACCTTTGCTTTTTTTTTCGGAGCAGCTGCTTTTTTGGGTTTAGCGGCTCCTTTTTTAGGCTTAGCAGCCCCTTTTGTCTTTGTTTTTTTGGAAGGTTTCTTCTTCACTTTTTTTGCCATCTTTGATTGATCCTCCTCCTTTAAAATGTAATTGCTGATCTCGGTTAATTGCCTTTGAGAATGAAGCTACGCCTGAAGCAACAGTCACATTCTATTTTTTAGTTGTCAAGTGCAAAATCGAAATGAATTATTCTATGTTATTTTAGTTTATTATATTAACTAAATGTTAGGATTTAGATAACCCGAAGATTTTTTTTACCTCTTCTTTTAATACCTTTCCCATCGTATTTCTGGGTAACGCATCAACAAAAACAACCGCCTTGGGACATTTCCAGTCGTGCAGGTGATTTTTACAATGTGTGCGAACCTTTTCGGGTTTAATATTTGAATCGGTCTTCTTAACCACAGCAGCGACGACCTTTTCGCCCCAGCGCTCATCCGGTATACCGACGACGGATGATTCAACCACATCCTCAAGCTGGTTGATAACGATTTCAATTTCTTTGGGGGAAATATTTTCACCACCCGAGATGATGATGTGCTTGATACGATCGGTCAAATAATAATAGCCTTCTTCATCGATGTTGCCCAGATCGCCGGTCTTAAACCAACCCTTTTCAAAGGCTCTGGCGGTCTCCCGCGGTTTACGCCAGTAGCCCGGGGTGACCGCTGGTCCCTTCAGCCAGAGTTCACCGGTTTGGCCGGGTGCTACATCCGTACCCGTTTCAGGATGGACAATTCTGACTTCCAGATCCGGCAAGGGGTATCCAATGGAACCCGGTTTTCTTTTGCCCTTGAGCGGATTTGAAAAATTCATGCCCGTTTCCGTCATGCCTTCGCGTTCAACCGGCTCCTGGCCGAATGTCTCGGTGATGCGTTTAAAATCTTGCGGCAGCAAGGGGGCGGACCCCGATGTCCACAAGCGCATGTGTTCAAAATCAGGTTTACGACCCCCCAGATATGCCATTACCTTCTGGTACATCGCCGGAACGGCCATAAAAACCGTACAGGCATAAGGATCCGCTTTATGTTCAAGAGCATTGACAACCCTTTGCGGAGAAAAGGAATCCAGCATGAGAATATGCGCGCCGGCCAGCAGCGATGTATGTAAAGCAAAGCATAATCCATGCACGTGAAAAAGGGGCAGGGCGTGGCAAAGGACATCGCCGGCGCTGATTTCCCAGATATGATTTATATTTAAGGCGTCATGGACGAGGTTTTTGTGGGTCAGCATAGCCCCTTTGGGTTTTCCGGTGGTGCCGGAGGTATAGATAATCAGACCCGGATCATCGGGCTCAATTGCAGCCGGCGAAAACGCTTCAGAAGCGGATCGAAAGAAATCGATTTCCGAATAGGGTTTTTGGGTATCGACGATCTGTGCGTTCAGTTTGGGATCAATTTCTTGAACCAGCCGCTCGTTGTCTGGTTCTGCCAGAATCAAGCGTGCGTCTGCATCCTGCAGCAGGTAATCCATTTCGGATTTCTTGAAACCCGGATTCAACGGCACGCAAATGGCACCGATTTTTTGCAGGGCCAGATGGGCGACCACAAATATCAATGATTTTTGGATGCAGAGGATGACGCGGTCTTTTTGGGTGACCCCTATTTTTTGGAATGTGCTGGCCAACCGGTTTGAATCACGGTGTAATTGCAAATAAGTAAGCTCGGTCTCAATTTCACCATCCCGCACAAACGTGATGGCTTTCCGTCTTTCCTGTTTTAAAAAGGACAACCTAAAACAGTCTTGCAGCGATGTACCATCCATATTCTACACCCATGTATTTAGAGGCTTTCAAGGTGCAACCGCTGCCCGCTGAACCGCCAGTATGGTGACATCATCGCCGCGAGCGGCGATATCAATAAACGCAAACAAATTGGATTTGATACGCTCGATGGTTTCAGAAGCCGATTTGAAGGGTTGCGTCAGCAAGGATTGCAGACGATCCCGGGTATACACCTCACCCTGCGGTGAGCGTGCATCGGTCACGCCATCGGTGTAGCCGATCAGAAGATCACCCGGTTCAAGCTGAATTTTCTGAGCCTTAAAGGTGATGTCGGGCATCAGGCCCACCGCCGGGCCGGTGGGTTTCAACCGGTTTTTAATGTTGCCGGCATTGATGATATATAGCGGTTCATGGCCGCCGTTGACATATGAAAGGGTGCCCGTCGCCGGATTCAACACCCCGAAAAACAGGGTAGCGAACATGCATTCCCGGCCATGGATATGGGCAATGTAGTTATTGGTGGATGAAACGGCCGCCAGGCGGGCCAGCGGGTCATTTGCCGATGGCGAAATCGATTCGATATCTCCGGAGGGCAATTGAATTGGCGTCGGTTCCACTCCGGTGCAGTGGATGGCCTGCGCGGCAAAGACGCGAATGAGGCTGCGAAACAGCGCCATATACAATGCCGAGCCAACACCCTTGTCGCAGACATCGGCGATCACCAAGCCCACATTTCCGTCGGGCAGCATGAAGACATCATAAAAATCACCGCTGACCTGGCCGGCCGGATAAAAACAGGTGGCGATTTCCCAGTTGGGCAGGTCCGGAATCTGACTGGGTAAAAATTCACGTTGAATTTCACGGCCTTTTTCCAGCTCAAACTCAATCTTCTTGACACTTTCCCATTCCCGCAGTCCTTCCACCATTTTATTAAAGTTCATCGACAGCTCACCGATTTCATCACCGGATGTGACCGGCGCCAGCTGGGTCAGATCTCCCTTGGCGACATTTGTGGATATCTCCGAAAGGTTTTCTATCGGCCGGGCGATCTTGCGGGCAAAGTAATACCCCAGAAAACGCGACAAGAACAGGGCAATAAAAAAAATAAGGACAACCCACTTTGCCTCTTTTTTCATCATGGCGGCGAAATTTTCGCTGGCAATGCCGATTTTAAGAAAATAGGTGTTCAGGTCATTTTCGGCCGTAATATTGACAAACAACGCATGTTCGTCGACCGAACGCGCCATTAAGCCGGGCTTTACAAAGTGCCGCTTGAGGTTGCGATCCAGCTTTTCTGAAAATGAACTTTGCGCCGGATTCAGATGCAGTACCCGATCCTCACCCAAAAATAATCGATACCAAATGGTGTCGCCGGCCTCCTTCGCATAAATAGCGATATCGGAAACCGCATAAAAACTAGACGAGATATTGGCCAGTATCTGAAACAGCCGGTCCAGCTCCGGGTTCGGTTTGCCGAGTCCCTTCCATATAAAATCCGGTACTTGCGCCGAGTCCATTAACGCAAACTGGTGGTTGATGACCTGACTGGTCGAGCGAATAAAATGTTTGCGGGTACCGCCCATGTAAAGCATTGTGGTGATAAAAAAGACAATCAGGCCGAAAATAAGAAAATAAAACGTAATCCGTCTGGCCATCGAAGGTTTCCAGAAACGGAAGTACGACTTAAAATGCTCGGTGGGTTTCATTGGAATTGTCCTCGTGCGGGTTAAGCCCGTTGCCCGCTTGTCCGCCTGTGGCGGACATAACTGGCCAACTTAAATTTATTTGATAAATGGATATAGCACACCCCTCATTTTAAGGTAAATAAGTTTACCGCAAAATGATATGAAAAAATTGTTACGAATTGTAACAACAAAGAAAGTCATTAATAAAAAGAAAGCAGGCTTTAATTGGGTCTTTACAAATCGGTGGGCGGTGACATAATTATCAAAGGCAAAGCGTTTGACATTCTGCGGCAGCATCGAATAGGAAGATGAGAAAACCCTGAAGGATTGAAACCAAAGTAACCCAGGGAGCGTTTCATGTCCGCGAAACCAAACCGCAATCGTTTTATCCCCTTTCGCAAGGCAGATGTGATTGATATGTGTGTCAACACATCAGAACTGCCCGGGGCTGATGTCAAAGCATTCAGGGAGCTTTGTCAAATTCTTGAAGCCATATTTCATTTTGAATTTTATAGCCGCCTCGAAAAACTAAAAACCTGTTTTGCGCCTTTTAACCCTGATGCAGATACTCGGGCCGTCTTGAATTATTCACCGGCGGAAAAAAAGGACTTTCAGAAACAGCTGGTTGCCGAGATGACAGAAGTGTTGACAGCGGCCAATTTCGAAAAGATCACAGCGCAGGATCTCAAACAGGCGCTGGATGAAGAATCCTTCTTAAAAATCATGTTATCAAAATAACCGGCTTAACGGGCTCAACCGGCTTAACCGGCAACCGTTTGGAGAGGATCGCCATGAGCGAATATGAAAAACTCGGCGCATTTTATCTGGGCAAAGAATATGATATGCCGTCACGCAAACGTCGGGAAGATCTTTTACTGTATGATTCAAAAGATCTGACCACCCACGGGGTGATCATCGGCATGACCGGTAGCGGTAAGACCGGGCTGGGCATCGCCATTTTAGAAGAGGCGTTGATCGATCATATTCCGGTGATTGCCATTGATCCCAAGGGTGACTTGACAAACCTGGTGCTTAATTTTCCGCAGCTGCGCGCCGAAGATTTCCGGCCGTGGGTCAACGAGCAGGATGCCTTAAACGCCGGGCTCACACCGGCTCAATTTGCCGCCCAACAGGCCCAATTGTGGCGCAAAGGCCTGGGCGGCTGGGGGCAGTCGCCTGAACGGATCGCCCGTCTACAGTCGGCTGCCGATGCTGCTGTTTATACGCCGGGAAGCAGTGCCGGTTTGCCGATCAGCGTCCTGCGCAGCTTTGCCCCGCCACCACCCGCGATTGCACAAGATCTGGATTTGTTGCGCGAGCGTATCCAGACCACCGCCACCAGCTTGCTGGCTCTGCTGGGCATTGAAGCCGACCCCATCACCAGTCGTGAGCATATCCTGCTTTCCAACATTTTTGAAAGCACCTGGGCGGCCGGCCGGGCACTCGATCTGGCCGGATTGATCCGAGCGATCCAGACGCCCGGATTTGAGCGCATTGGTGTCATGGATCTGGACTCATTTTATCCGGCCAAAGATCGCTTTCAGTTGGCCATGCGCTTAAACAATTTGCTGGCGGCGCCCGGTTTTGAAGCCTGGCTTGAAGGCGATCCGCTGAACATCAACCGCCTTCTTTTTTCCGAAAGCGGCAAGCCTCAAGCGTCGATTTTTACCATCAGCCACCTTTCGGATGCCGAGCGCATGTTCTTTGTTTCCATGCTGCTCAATGAAATTCTGGCTTGGATGCGCACCCAGGCAGGCACTTCCAGTCTGCGGGCCATCCTGTATATGGATGAGATTTTTGGCTACTTTCCGCCGGTAAAAAACCCCCCTTCGAAGGCACCGTTACTAACGCTGCTTAAACAGGCCCGGGCCTTCGGTCTGGGGGTGGTCCTGTCAACCCAAAACCCGGTTGATCTGGATTACAAAGGATTATCCAATACGGGATCGTGGTTTATCGGTCGTTTGCAGACCGAACGGGACAAAGAACGGGTCCTGGCTGGGCTCGAGGGCGCTGCCGCCGGCACCGGCTTTGACCGCGGCCGTATGGAAGAGGTCCTGGCCGGACTGGGCAAACGTGTGTTTTTGCTCAACAATGTCCATGAAAATGCACCGGTTACATTTGAAACCCGCTGGGTGCTCTCCTATCTGCGCGGCCCCCTGACGCGTGAGCAGATTAAAAATTTAATGGCTGCCAAAAAATCCCTGCAGAAACCGGTGGCGCCACCGGTACAAAAGGCGGCTGCCGAATTGCCGGCCGCGCCTCCTGCTCAAACCACGGGCCGTCTGGCACCTTCAGCCATTTCGGAGCCTCCGGTGGTCGCACCCGAGATCAACGTCCTGTATGTGGCCGCATCCGGTGCCGGCCAGGGGCTGATGTATTACCCGGCGGTGGCCGGCTGGCTGGATATCCACTATTCTTCAGCAAGATACAAAGTCGATTCCACGGAGAAAGTGGTCATTTCTGCCATGTTGGAAGACGGCCCCGTACCCCTGGATTGGGACCAGGCCGAAGAAATCTTTATGACGCCCGATGCGCTTCAAACATCACCATTGCCCGGAGCCAGCTTTGCCGAGTTGCCGTCATCAGCCCGCAAGACCAAATCCTACAGCAAATGGAACAAAGATTTGTTGCGCTGGGTGCGACAAAACCGGTCGCTGATGCTCTATCGTTCGAAGCAATTTAAATTAATCAGCCATCCGGCTGAGTCGAAAAGCGAATTCCTTTCGCGACTCAATCAGGCGGCCCGGGAAAAACGGGATCTGGAAGTTGAAAAGCTGCGACGCCGGTACAGCTCCAAATACGACACGCTGCAACGACGCTTGATGCGTGCCGAGCAGGCACTGCAGCGGGAAAAGGAACAGGCCAAGTCTAAAAAAATGGAAACCATGGTTTCTTTTGGAACAGCCATCCTGGGTGCATTTCTGGGTCGCAAGGCGGTCAGCAGCCGCTCGGCCACACGATTTGGAACGGCTGTGAAGTCTGCCGGCCGCATGCGCAAAGAAAGGATGGATGTTGCCCGGGCGCAGGAGACCGCCGCGGCGGTCAGACAGGAGATAGCCGAGCTCGACCAGCGCCTGCAAGGTAATATTGATAGCCTCGAAACCAGATATGATCCGGCGGCTGATGAGCTGGAAGAGGTCACGGTCAAACCGAAAAGCACCAATATTACGCTGGAGGCTTTCGGGCTGACATGGATGCCCTATCGCAAAGGGGCTGATGGTAGATTGTCACCCGATTGGCAGTAGAATCTATCTCCAAAATGCATCTAACGCCCAAGGGCTGTGTTAAAAACCGATTCAAAATGCTCGAATACTAGCGTGTATGCTCCACTTTTGAATCGGTTTTCGCCTTGCCCTTGGACGTAATCTACTATTTTTGAGATAGATTCCAAGAAAACATAAGTGACTAAAGTCAGAGAATTCTACTATTTTTTTAATGATGGAGCAAAGCGACGCTATAATTTTAGGCATTTTAGGCACTTTCTTCACCCCTCCCTTGCAAAAAATCCCCGCTACATGTAAGCCTTAGCTTCTTTTTTTCCTTTTTCAGACGATTATTTTTAAAGAGAATTAATGAACGCTCGTGCCCATCATAGCAACCCAGACAGACCCTATCGGCGGGTTCTGCAGGTCAGCTTGCCCCTGGTGATCAGTATGTCTTCGACCATGATCATGGAGTTTACCGACCGGGTCTTTCTGGCCAATTATTCGCTGGATGCCATTGCCGCGGCGCTGCCGGCCGGTATTGCCGCGTTTTTATTTATTTCCATCTTTTTAGGTACCGCTCAATATCTTAATGTCTTTGTGGCCCAGTATGTTGGATCGGGCCGATCAGAACGCGTCGGCGCCGCCCTGTGGCAGGGAATCTATTTTGCGCTTCTTGCGGCAGCAATGATGGCCGGTCTGAGTTTTTTATCAGAACCGCTGTTTGCCCTTGGCGGGCACCCGGTTGAGGTGCAGGTGCTGGAGGCGGTGTACTTTAAAGTCCTGTGTCTGGGATCGGGAATTCTAATTTTTGGAACCGCTCTGTCATGCTTTTACAGCGGACGGGGCCAAACCCGGCTGGTGATGATCATTACGTTGATCGGAACCGTTTTCAATATTCCTTTAGACTATGCTCTGATCAATGGTGTCTGGATATTTCCAGAATGGGGGATTCTGGGAGCCGGCATTGCTACTGTGATGTCCTGGTCGCTGGTCAGCCTTATCTTCACGCTCCTGGTATTTACGCGAAATAATGATCGCAGCTATAAGGTATTGACGCATCGGGGTTTAGAGCCGAATCTTTTCGGGCGGCTGATGCGATACGGCATCCCTAGTGCCATTCAATTTAGTCTGGATGTTTTTGCGTTTACTTTTTTTATTTTCATGGTGGGGCGTATCGGTAAGATTGAACTGGCGGCAACCAATATGGTCTTCTCAATTAATTCGCTGGCCTTCATGCCGTTGATGGGATTTTCGCTCGGGACCAGCACATTGGTCGGCCAGGCCCTGGGCCGCAATCAAATCCCTGAGGCACTGGCAGCCACCAGGGCCACCATTCATATTGTGCTGGTTTATATTTCCCTGCTGTTTGTTCTTTTTCTGGTTTTTCCCCAGCCGTTGCTTGAGCTTTTCAGGCCGCAGGATACCTCATCGCAGGATTTTGTTGCCATCAGTGAAATGGGTATCCTGCTACTGCGATTTGTATCCGCTTATATATTTTTTGATGCGCTCTATATGGTTTGTATTGGCGTGCTCAAAGGGGCGGGTGATACTCGCTTTATTATGTGGAGCATTGGCATCCTCTCGCTGGTTGTCATGATTCTGCCTTTATATATCGGCGTGCACATTTTCGGCGCCGGGCTTTATTATGCCTGGAGCTGGGCAACCGGCTTTGTTTTTTCCCTGTTTGTTACTTCTTATTGGCGTTTTCGTCAGGGCCGCTGGAAACATGTGCGCGTAATCGAACACATGCAGGTTCCGGGTTCATAGGTTTAGGGCTTCGCGCTCTGCGCCACGCCCCCCCAAGCAGGATTCAATGATTTGACCATTAAAGAGGTTTCAGGTGTTCCGCCTATATTTGTGCCA
>JASFEV010000003.1:0-48606 GCA_050124655.1 Desulfobacterales bacterium | reverse complement strand
GCAGCGGGAAATTAACGTCATTCCCGGATTTGACGGGCAATATGGTCGGGTTCAAATCTTTAAGGACGATGATCGAGCAGCCCTTTTGGGCCAGCAATCACTTTTTGCAATCAGCGCGCCTCAGGCGTCTGAATCCAATAGCGGCGGCACACGCCTTCCTACTAAACCGGCTCCTAAAAAAGCGCGTGCTTCCCGTGAGGATAAATTAAAACGCACTTCGCCGCAAATCCATATTCGTGAACTGAATGACGAACAGCGCCGGGCAGTAGAGCATGCTGATGGTCCTCTGCTGATTGTTGCCGGGCCCGGGACCGGTAAAACCCTGACCCTGACGATGAGAATAGCGCATTTTATCATGACAAAAGGCGTTGGCCCTGAACATATACTGGCAGTGACCTTTACCCGCAAAGCGGCTGAGGAGATGCAGCAGCGCTTACGCACAATTCTGGGCCAGCGGCATCAATTGCCTCTGACGGTCACCTTTCATTCCCTGTGCTATAGAATATTGAGTGATCTCAATTCCCAAAAGACCTTTGGTATCATTGACGACGGTGATCGCAAAGAATTCATCGGAGAAGCGGTCAAAAGGGTTCGGGATTTGGGGATTGAGGTTTCCTTAAAGCCGCAACATTTAAGCAACCAAATCATGGCGGCCAAACAGCACATATTGGGTCCGGAAGACATCGCCCCGTCGGAACACATCAGCGCTGACGACCGCGCCATGGCCGAAGTGTATCACAGTTATCAAAACCTGTTGTCCATTCAGGGGCTTTATGATTATGAAGATCTGATTTTTGAAGTTGTTCGGCTGCTGGAAAACGATCAAAAGATCTGCCAAACGTACCGCCGTCAATTTGAGCATATTTTCGTCGATGAATATCAGGACCTAAATCACGGACAGTACCGTATCGTACGGGCGCTGGTCCCCTCCGATGCCACCCAACAAAATTTATGCGCCATTGGCGACCCTGACCAATCCATATACGGGTTCAGAGGATCGGACGTCCGGTATTTTACGCGTTTTGTGGATGATTATCCCAACACAACCGTTATTGAATTAACCCGTAATTATCGATCGACAGAAACCATTCTGGATGCATCTTATCAGATCATTCAGGACCAGCGGTTGCATACCGGTGACGCGCGGACCTATTCCATGATCGATGGTGTAAAAACCATCAACATCCTCGAGTCGGCCAGCGGCAAAGCCGAAGCCCGGGCTATCGCCGCAACGATCGGCCAGTTGGTGGGTGGTTCCGGTTTTCATTCCATCGACACCGGCCAGGTGGCTGATGCCAATCTTGTTTCTGCCCGCAGTTATGCAGATTTTGCCGTTCTGGTTCGCACCCACTATCAGCTCAAAATTATCGCCGAGGTCTTTTTACAGGAGGGGGTGCCCTTCCAGGTAGCCAGCCGCAAAAATTGGCTTGAAGGCGGGGGCTTGACCGAACTCATCTCACTGTTAAGCATTGTGGGGGGATACGGTAGCGATCTGGATTTAAACAACTGCCTGTCGCTATATCCCGTCGGCCTGAATAAAAAGACAACCGATCAATTTAAATCCTGGTGCTATTCAAAGAAATTTTCCCAGCAAAAAGGTTTGGAAAATGCCAGACGTTTTCCGGTGCCGGGATTAAACCGTACTCAACAGCAAAAGCTCATCGATTTTGGCGAAACGCTGGCCGGCATCAAAAACGAGACGATCGATATGAGTATTGCCGCAAAATTACAGCATTTGTCCCGAATCCCGCAGCTTGCTGTCATTCTGGGCACTGCTCGACAATCCCGGGAGGCATTTCGCCACCTCCTTGCTTTGGCCGAAGATTACGGCAATGACATAGCCGCATTTTTAGCGACAGCATCACTGCATAGTGACACCGATGTTTACGTTTCGCGCGCGGAGAAAGTAGCGTTGATGACCATGCATGCCGCCAAAGGCCTGGAATTTCCGGTGGTGTTTATCGCCGGGTGCGAAGACGATTTGATACCCTTAAACCATCAGGGCAGCAGACAGGCCGACCCGGCTGAGGAACGTCGGCTTTTTTATGTGGCCATGACCCGGGCCATGCAGCAATTATATCTGACCCGGGCTAAAAAACGCAGCATATATGGAAAGCTTTTGACGCGCTCGCCCTCTCCATTTCTGTCCGATATTGAAAACCGCCTCAAGAAAAACGAATCCCCACAGAAAAAGTCTAAAAGGAAGCAGCAAAAACAGCTCAAACTCTTTTAAAAACGCCCTCAAAAATGCATCTAAAACCCATCGGTTGAAGCCCGTTGCCCGCTTGTCCGCCTCTGGTGGATTGGCCCGTTCACCGGTTGAAGACAAAATACGACAACATTCAAACCGATACGGGCTCAACAGGCTCAACGGGCTAAACCGGCAACCCCCAATAATAGAAAACCTTAAATTTTCTAATATTTTGGTCGATATTTTTAATGGAAATGATAACCGTGTGGAATGTGAGGTCTAGACCTTGGATTCACCGATTTTCACGCTTGCAAGATATAGGCAATTTTACATATAAGTATTTAAAATAATACAATATTTTTATTAATCCCTTGAGTTTCACCAAAAAATATTGTAAAATTTATGACAGAAACAATCAGGATGCGCCAAGGGGGGCTTTTGTTAATGCAGGGCGCCAAAGAGATTTGAATTTGTTCTTGAGGTGCTATGGGCGGACGCAGAATTAAGTTCATATTTACAGAGGCTTGGGTTCCCTTTCTTTTTTTAATAACACTGATATCACCGGTGCATGCGGATATATATCGCTATATCGATGAAAACGGGGTGATGCATTTCACCAACACACCGACATCCAACGCCCACGAATACAAACTGTACATTAGAGAAAAAGCAAGCCTTTCCAGGAATTTTTACGCCCCCGACAAATATGACCGTTACATCTCAGATGCATCTGCACAAACCGGTGTTGATTCGCGCTTGTTGAAAGCCATGATTAAAGCCGAATCCGATTTTAATCCACGGGCAGTCTCCAAAAAAGGTGCCATGGGTTTGATGCAGATCATGCCTGAGAATTTTAAAATGCTGGATTTGCAAAATCCCTTTGACCCTTGGCAAAATATCAGGGCGGGTGCACGCTATTTTCAACAACTCTATCAACGCTTCAACGGTAAACTGGCGCTTTCGCTGGCAGCTTATAATGCCGGTCCCACCGCAGTCGACCGCTACAAAAGAATCCCACCATATAAAGAAACCGAAGAGTATGTTCGTCGGGTCCTAAGATATTATCGAACCTTTAAGCAGTTATAATTCAACTTTTAGATCTGAAGGATTTATAGTCCCCAGGGAAAACTGTTTTTGGGGTGTTTGACGAAAAATTTAATGCGGATATCTCTATCGGCTTGCGGGTCGACTTGAAGAATCCAGAGCATCACCCCTTCCTGCTGCAGATAATCTCTGAGGGTCGGCTCGGGATAGGTTTTGAGGTCCATGATCTGGACACAATCGCTTGTTGAAACCGGAATACTGTCCAGAATCTGAACCTGCACGGGGTTGTCGTTGAGGTTTTCAATGGTAATACGATATTCCATCTCATGGGCCACGCTGGACTGCTCCATTTTGCCAAATCGGGTTTCGTTGATTTTGTCGGTTAATTGCTCACGCTTAATTTTTATTCCCGATTCGACCCCCAGATTGATCAACAGATCCTCACCGGCTTTTTTTTCTGCCAGATCGGTCCGGCCCATATAGCGGCCGCCGAAATGAATGCTTAATTGACCGGCCAGCAGCGCATTGCCGGATGCGCTGCGGCAGACCAGGTAGACGCGGGGATCATTTTGCGGCACGGTATAATGAAAAAATTCACAGGGCAAATCATTGGTGCTCAGTGGCAGCATCGCATCCCCATTGCCCGTTATCAGAGTGACGGGTTGAAGAAGGTCATATTCAAATGCCAGCGGCAGCTCTTTTTGTTCCGTTTGTATCAGTTTTGGCGATGCTGCGCTCAATTCCAAATTATTAAAAAGCTGAGATTCCCCAGCCTGAAGTATTTTTTGGAAGCCAGGTTGTCCGTCCACGGCCGACGGTGCAGTGGCCCTATCTGCAACCCCACCGGTCAATAGCATCTCGTCGTAGGGATGATTTATAAACCAGCTTTGAGGATCCGGCAAGGACGCCCCTTTGAGGGGTGCGGCGTTTGAAATCGACAGTTTAACCGATTGCCAGTTTTCACCGGTTTTTTGGTGAACGCGCGCCATCTGGGTCAAGGTGATTCCGGATAGATCCCGGGGAACATCCACCTTGTATACGGGTTCCCAGCTCGCCTGGCGGGTCAGATAAGATGCCTCGATCGTCAAAGGCTGATCTTTGTAAGATCCGAAGACCACTTCAATTCCGCTGAGGGTTTTGCTGTGCGATTTGCGCAAATTTTTCAGTTGTTCGTCAAGCAGACGAATTTCTTGATCCAAATCCTTGATCTGATGCCGAACGTCCAAATGCGTTTCTGCCAGTGCTTCATAGTTTTCACTTAAAAATTCCAGCACCTCGGCCAGTTTTTCCCGGGTGGGAAATTCTGATTTTATTTTTAGGGGCATATCCGTTTCAGCAAACCCGACAATCGAATCCAGAAAACGAATCTGTTTTTTGGCAACCGTTTTTTCTTTTCGCAACTGCAACCGTTTGCGCGTCAATCGTTCTTTTTTATCTTCAAGCTTGCTGATGTCCTTGTCCGGTGCATCCTCTATGGGAACTTTCCGGTATTGTACACTTAAAATCTCGCCATCTCCAGCAACACCGGCCTGCACCGAATCAACATCCACCGCATCGGCCTGCACTTCAATATGAAATCGATTGAGACCTCTTTGGGCCCGGGTTTTCACCTGCCGTTTGACAAAGGCCTGGTCGGTGAAAACAACGGCTTCTGTTATCCGATTGTTTTTACCATCTTTGATGGTTTCAGTCAGACAGCTGATGGTCTGAAACGGTTGGCTCATTGTATTTCTCTAATAAAAAAAATTGGTTGAACCGATTAATGCGTGTATCTTGATGAAGAATAGATTGAACCGATTAATGTGAATTTTGCAATGTAGACTTGCTCAAACGTATTATTGGCAAAAGCCGAAAATACCTTTAATTTTTATTTACATTTTTTAATGCAAAAGTCTGATTGCTCTATCAAACGGTCAGTATCCTTTTAGGGGGGGGGCACTCTGCGGTATTATGAAGGCGGTTTTTTTCTTTTCAACAAACAGTCAATGAGCATTTGCCCGACGCGGGCATTATCCAGAATCCCGCTAAAGTCGGCACTCGATGGTCCATAGGCAAAAATGGGGACCATTGATGCCGTGTGCCCGCCGGTCGTGAATGCGGTGGCGGAAACCTGCTGGTCTTGAATCGAACCGTCATGGACTGCAAACCCGCCGGTCTCGTGATCGGCGGTCGCCACAATCAGGGTGTGACCCTGCTGTTGGGCAAAATCCAGTGCTGCTCCAATTGCATCGTCAAAATCGAGCATTTCTGAAATGATGTTTGACGTATCCTTATCGTGGGCGGCCCAGTCAATCTGAGAGCCTTCCACCATGAGCACAAATCCGTTGGGATTTTTTGAAAGGACATGGATGGCCAGCCGGGTCAGCCGGGCCAGAGAGAAATCTCGGTCCGCTGCTTTAGGCAATCTATCGGGTGCCAAAAGGGCCGCCAGTTTTTTGCCGTTGCTGTGCGCTGATATTTTGTCAATGCTCAGCACCACCGGCATGCGGGATTCGAGTGCTGCCAGTAAATCTTTATCATCTTTACGCCGGCTGCCGACGCTGGATGCCGGCACAAAATACACCCAGCCCCCGCCGATTAAAACATCAACGCCGCTGTTGACAATCTGCTCGGCGATATCGGCCTGCTTGCGGCGGTTATCGACATGGGACATAAACGCTGCCGGTGTGGCGTGGGTAACCGCAGAGGTCACCACCACGCCGATGGATTTGCCTATATCCCGAGCGTATTCAAAAAGGGTCTTTAGCGGTGTACCGTCCGGCAAAACCGAAATGGCCCGGTTGTTGGTTTTTTTCCCGGTTGCCAGCGCGGTTGTTGCCGCCGCTGATTCGGTCACCAGCCGGTTGGCCGAGTGGGTGGTGACCAGACCGCTGATGGGAAATCTTTCCAGGTGTAATGTGCCCGCGGCGATCTTGCCGGCGGTAATGTGGGCCACGCCCATGCCGTCACCAATAAATAACATAATGTTCTGCGGATGCTTCTCTTCACCGCCGCAGCCAAACAGCAACAAAACATGCAAAAGGCATAAGGCCAAAAGACGGGATGCTTTTATCTGAACCGACAAAGGGATCATTTTAGGACACCTGAATTCATGAATTTGTTATTTGTGAAAAGGCGTTGGTGTGAAGATGAGCGCGATGACCGGGATCAGGGCGTAGGACCCGTTGAATTGACCATCGCCAAAACCCGCTTTACGATCGTGCGGGCGACTTGATCGGATTTATCTAAAACCGAGGCCGAGGTAATGGCATCCACCTCCGGCGCATCGGGGGTCCAGCTGTCCAGCATGCCGGTGGTCAATACAATAATTTTGTTTTTTTGAGGCTCACGATCAATAAAACTTTCCACGCGGGGATCCGGCCGACCGGCCATACAGCGATTGATGATCACGACCGCCGTAAATTTATCAGCAGTTTGATTTTTAAGGCCCTTGACATCAATTATTTTAATATAAATGGCGTTTTGATTCAATTCATCATAGATTTCCGACACCACCGCCTGTTTAAATTTGCTGTTCTGGGTGGCCAGCAGGACCTTTTTATTTGAAACAGCGGGTTGGCTGCTTTCAATTGTTGCCACCGGCTGGGAAGCACATCCCCAGAGCACCAGACAGATCCATATGAATAATTGTCGAACCATTCTTTTCGTGTCCATTTTGATTTATTTGTGAGATCGCTTGTTTGAAAAAGATAAGCATTATCTGAAGAAAACCAGCGGGTCAAGGCTGAATTAAAACAACCGGCGGGAGGTGCACCAGATAACCGGGCGGTTCAGCGGAGCCGTTGGATCGTAACTTTTTATTTTACTCTTTCAACCACCCTGACTTTCATCATGACGTGACCGTATCCAAGACATTCAACACCGGCATCGAGGCATTTAACATAACGCATGAAATGGAAATCGTTGGGGTCCAGTGTTTCACTCAATCTTTCATTGATTAAAGCCACCGGAATGGCCAATTGAGATATGAGGTAGACGCACATCTTCTTCGGACACAATTTGGTAATAAAATTGCCATCCACATCCAGAACGAGCTTTTGTCCGACCTGGTGTCCGGAATTGCAATGCTGGGCGTCAACAATTTCAGCTTCTATGCTGTAGTGCGGAGCAGCCTGCGAGAGGCATTCCACCTGTCGAATACGGTGACCGCCTTCATGAAATAAATTTAGCTGGGATTTCGTATAGCCCACACGCTCTCCGTATTTTTTAATGATCTCATCGGTCATGATATTTTTCCTCAAGGTTCCAAAATAATATCATCGAAAGGGTGGCATGCGGGCTGATAAAGGCATGGTCGCCAATATCCACCGGATGATCAATATCTTCGACTTTGGTTGCCCGGATAACCGCGTTTTCGCAAATAATGCTGTAGTCACCAATCTCAACAGCCGATGCTTCCGAGTCAAGGTATTGCATGGACATCCCCTGGCTTAGTTGGATTTAGCGGCGGATTTTTCTAAATGCACCCATTTTACGCTCGCCCGGCGAATCAGTTCCTGCCAGAGTGCCTTGGGGTCATGGGTAAAAACGCTATCGGCATCGGCTTTTAAAACATGCCAGTCGCCCCGATTGCGCTCAAAATCGAGCTGATTGGGCGCCCAGCCGGCATAGCCTGCAAAAAGGCGAAACTGCTCCTCGGTCGTTGCCTTTTTAATAAGGCGCTCCAGCACCTTCCAGCTTGAGCTCAGATAGATATTTTTTATGACCGGCACGGAAGCTGCCGGCGCCTGGGTTGAACGGATGAGCATCAGCATCTGATTGACGGCTACCGGACCACCGACGTAGACGGTATCCTTGCGCTGTTTTAGCTCGTTTACATCCGGAAACACGGTCGACAGTTTGATGGTTGAAGGACGATTGATAACCAGACCCATGGCACCGTCCGGTCCGTATTCGATCAACAGCACCACCGTCTGGCTAAAATTGGGATCATTGAGCCGGCGACTGGCCACTAAAAATTTTCCTTTAGCCAATCCTTCCCGGGTATCCGGTACGACGGGATCATCTTTTGGAATGGCCGCATTCCATAATTGCGCTGTTGTTCTACAGCTGTCGGCTCCTGCGCCTGTGTTTGGGCTCAAACATAATCCGCCAATCAACATCAGCCATACACTCAGGCATAGATAGAATGTGCGCGTATAAAGCCGCATTTTTGATTGTGTGCCCAAATTCAGTCTCACCACTCCTCTCAGCCGGATTGCACCGCAATAGTGGGGAAATGACGCTTCACATGGCAAGGTGCAGTGTGATGGGTGTTTTTTACGCATAAATCATTTGCGGAGTCAAGAATGCACCGCTTAAGCATCCGTACACACATTGGCTTCAATCAGCAAAATCGCCCCTTTCAAAATGGCTGTGTTTCATTGACTGAAACCTAACCCTCGAAACGGTTCTATGTGGGCCTTGCTCACCCGCCAGCCGCTGTCTGTTTTGCGCATTTCAAGCTTAAGCTGGTACAAATCGGCGTTGTCGCCCACTGTTTCGAGCCAGCCTCGGGGGTCATCATAGAGGTCTTTTACATCAGGGACCACGCGGTTTTTTCTGACAATCAGCAAAAACATTCCACAGGATGCCTGGTTATTCTCGTTGGAAAGATCGACCGAGGGCTTGGGATATAAAATATTGATTTGTCCGTAGTGCATCAGCGCCGTCCAGATGATGCGTTTGATTTCCAGACGAGTGTAGGTGCCCGACTGGGCGACGATATCTTCTGTGGTCAGCGCCATCATCCCGCTGATATCATGCGCTTCGGCCAGTGCGGCGCCTTTTTGAATCAACGCCCGAATAGCCGCCACATCGTCTTCCTGCGAGCAGGCGAAGGCCGTCAAGAAAAAAACCACCCCGATGAGGGAGAATAAGGTTTTTTTTGTGCGGCGGATAACCCGGTTCATTTTATCTCATTGTTTAGCTATCATCAGGACGGTTATTCGCTATGCGGCTGCGGAATTTGTGACGAATGATGATGAATGATGGGATGATCGCTGTTGGCATCGATGACAAACGTAAATCTGGACGCAAATGATTGAATCTTTCCGTCAACTTCATACGAAAAGGTGTAATTGCCACAAACACATTCAGCGGTGTTGCCAATTTGATAACCAGATAATGTATCGGCGTGCAGCTCGACGGATATCGCACCTTTAGCAGCCAGGTTCTCAAAGTAGTCTCTAATAGCGGCTTTGGTGGAGGCTTGCTGAGGAGAAAAGGTTGGCAGTAATGTTGCTGATTCATCATACAGTTCAAGAACGCCTTCTATATCACCGGCGTTGACTCTTTCCATCCAGGTTTGCAAGACGGTATTCATGTATCAACTCCTATGGTCATCGTCATTGTGACTGACATGGTTTGCTACGTGATCGTGTTTTAAGAAATCGATACCAGAAGCAAACGGTTTTTACAACTCGTCATTGGCATGTCTTTGGGGTTTGGACGGGCTATCGGCTCGGATATGCTTTTTGCGAAATAAACCGCAGGCACATCGGATATCGGTAGTATTCGCCCTGATTGGCTTTGACGCCGGCAACGATGACCATAATTAAGCTGAAAATGGCCAGACCGATGAGCAGAAAGATACCGATCACCACAAAAATCAAGACAGCTGAAATCAACATGTAGATAACCAGCGAGATCTGAAAATTGAGCGCTTCTTTGGCCTGATCGGCAACGAATTCAGATTCATTTTTCTTCAGTTGCCAGACGATGATCGGGCCGATTAAATTACCCAACGGCACCAGCATCGAGAGAAAAGTGCTGATATGGGCCCACATGGCCCAGTTGTTCTCTTGTTCTTCGCTCAGCGTGCCTTCAACCGGATTGCTGTTTCGTTTTTGGCGTCTGACGAAAACGATCAATCCTATAATCGGCGCGATGATAAAACCCAAAAATAACAGCACCCCTCCCCAGATGAGCCCTTTGGCCAATTCCCATATTTCAAACCGGCGTACCAGGAGACTGTCCGCACCCCCGATTTCACCGGCAACTGTGGCGCTATAGGCGCCGAGGGTGTCGAACTGAATTTGGGCGATGGCCACCAAAACGTTGCTGCCATTTTCTTCGGTATAGGGCATTTCAACCGGCTTCAGTCTGATTTGTTCTCCGGTGGCGAGATCCATGATAAAGATATCAAAATCCCGACCCAGCTGATATTTGGCCATATTGAATCCGCTATAAGCGGAGGTTTCATATAAAAATACATAGGTACCGGGGTTGTCGATCTGAAGGTCGGTTTCACCCGGCACCATCAAGCGGGTTTCGCTGCTCAAATAGGTATCCAGGGTGTTAAACAGGGTGGTTCCACCGGCAATGACCGGAACCAAGAAAAACAATACCGCAATGACATACCAGAAAGCGCTGGGGCCGGTGCCTGTTACGACTGGGTACGGTTTTGCAACGGCTGCCGGTGAGGATTCAACCGCTGACACGGTAGCAGCTGACGGAACGGGCGCGGCCTGATCCACCGCAGCCGTCTGGTCCATCTGGAGCGACTGGTCGGGCAGGGGCGGCGGTGCGGCAGCTTCGCCATTATGGATCGGAGAGATGATACAATCCGCTCCGGCCTCTTTAAACATATTATTGATTTTCAGCGCGGTCTGATGATCGACATTTTTCTTGAGCACAATACGCTTGCCGGAAAACAGCTTAACAATCGTGTCTTCATCTGCTTTTAATAACGTTGCCAGATTGGCCTTGACCTCATCGAGTTCCCACCCGGGAATAATGCGCCCTGAAAAGTCGACATTGTATAGCATTGCAGACATCATGGTTTCCTTGATGGTGATATTGTACCGCTTGTCATATTAAAGTTCCGAAAAAAAGGATGGCGGCATAAGTGTTGTCGCAAAAAAGCGTTCCGCAATCGGAACGTTTTTTTGACAACCACTATAAGGGGCTGTTAAAAACCATCTCGCTACGCGATGGTTTTTCCGACACTCTTTTATAGCGCCGCTTTGTCACCCCGCTATGGTTAACGCAAAGCATTGCAAAAGCGCTTTGATAGAAAAATCAAACAATATGAACACCTTAAAAAAAACAGCAGCGATGCTGCTGCCAATGCTAAGTCTATTTTCGGCTAAATTACGGAAATGCTTTAGATTTTTTTAAATGCAGGATGATTCCATGGTGGCCGAAGCCACCGGCCGGATGATGATAATCAGCGATCACAATTAAGATGGTGACGGCCGAATCAGGCTCAGAAAGTATTGGTGGAACCGGGTATCATTGGTCAGTTCGGGGTGAAATGCAGTTGCCAAAAGCCGATCTTCAATGGCTGCCACCGGGGTGCCGTCCGCCAGACGGGCAATGGTGACGGCCCGGCCTTTTGTTTGAACCAGCTTGGGCGAACGAATAAAAATTCCTGGAAACGGAACGGCGTCACCGTTTTTCAAAATATTCACGTATAAATCCTCTTTAAAACTGTCGATTTGCCGGCCAAAGGCATTGCGTTCGACGACAATATCCATAATACCCAGCAGGGGCTGATCAACGCCAATCGCCTTGGCCATTAAGATCATTCCCGCACAAGTGCCCCAGACAGCCCTGTCGACAGCGAATTGGCGCAAAGGATCCAGCATTTGATACATGACAGCCAATTTGCCGATGGTGGTGCTTTCACCCCCCGGTATTATAAGGCCGTCCAGGTCCGCCAGATCTTCGGGCAAGCGCACTTCCGCTGTGTCCACACCGAGTAGTCCCAGCATGTGGATGTGTTCACTAAATGCCCCTTGCAACGCCAGTACGCCGATTTTCATTGTTCAGGTTTTCCCGTTGAGCCCGTTGGCCGGTTAGAAAAGGAGTATTAACGATTTATCGTTAAATGACTTTCTTTGTGGCCTTTGTGCCTTTGTGGTGGAGATCGCCGATTGTACAAATCTTCTTACCACCCACGATCGGCCAGGGTTTCCCCTTCCGCCAGCGTGCTGACGCTGATACCGACCATCGGTTCGCCCAAGTTTTGACTGATTTCAGCCAGGATGTTCGGATCTTTGTAGTGGGTGGTGGCTTCAACAATGGCCTTGGCCCGGCGCGCCGGGTTGTCGGATTTGAAAATACCGGAGCCCACAAAAACGCCGTCCACGCCGATTTGCATCATCAAGGCGGCATCCGCCGGTGTGGCAATGCCACCGGCCGCAAAATTGACCACTGGCAACCGGCCCAGTTCTTTGGTTTGCTTCACCACCTCATAGGGGGCACCCATATCCTTGGCATAAGCCATCAATTCATCGTCCGGTTTGGCTTTCAGATCACGGATGGCGCCCAGTACCGTGCGTGCGTGACGCACCGCTTCAACGATGTCACCGGTTCCCGCCTCGCCTTTTGTTCGAATCATGGCGGCCCCTTCTCCGATGCGGCGCAGCGCCTCGCCCAAGTCCCGACATCCGCAGACAAACGGAATCGTAAACGGATGCTTGTCGATATGATGGCGCTCATCGGCCGGGGTCAGCACTTCGCTTTCATCAACATAATCAACACCGATGGCCTCTAAAATCTGAGCCTCTACAAAGTGACCGATGCGACATTTTGCCATGACCGGTATGCTGACGGACTCCATGATTTCCTTGATCAAAGCCGGATCAGACATACGTGCGACACCGCCGTGTTCCCGGATGTCTGCCGGCACTCTCTCCAGGGCCATGACGGCAACAGCACCGGCTTCTTCGGCAATGACGGCATGCTCCACTGACACCACGTCCATAATCACGCCGCCTTTGAGCATCTGCGCCAGGCCACTTTTCACCGTAAAGCCACCTTTGCGCGCATCCAAATGGTTTTCATTCGTTCCCATGAATATCACCTCCCATGTTTTTAAGGTTAACTTTCTGATTGCCGCCATCGTAGCGGTTATGATAAAAAAAAACAGATACAGATAATCAAAAAAATAAGCATAACAGTTTTAGCTGTTTTTCTAGTGTGATCGAATTCATTCGACTGAATTTGCACAACCTTTTTCAATTTGTGAATCAAGGTTGTCTTTTGGGGGGCAAGCATATGGATGAGACCAAAAAAATGTTCCGTTACCGGTCCCTGGCGGAAGAAATTGAACAAAAAATTCGGAACGGAACCTATCAGTCCGGAGAAAGGCTGCCTTCCATTCGCAAGCTTCATAAGCAATCGAATCTAAGTATATCGACGATTTATCATGCTTACATGGAGCTGGAATCAATAGGACTGGTGGAAGCGCGGCCAAAGTCCGGTTATTACGTCAATCCGGTTGTTCTGCAGGATTTAAAAGTCCCGCGATTTAAAAAAGTTTCTTTTCCGCCTAAAAAAGTAAGATTGTCGTCCATGATGAATTCGGTCATTTCTGCGATCAGCAATCCATATCTATTGCCTCTGGGTTCGACGGCGGCCGATTCGGAGCTGATGCCGTTTAAACACTTTTCCCGGATATTGAAGGATCTCTCACATGCCGACATGAAATCCATGATTTCCTATTCGCTATCTGAAGGTTTTCCGGAACTGCGCCGCCAGATTGCCCTGCGAACCGTGGGCGTTTTGGAAGGCATCACACCGGAAGATATTATTATTACCAACGGCTGCATGGAGGCAGTGGCCCTATCACTGCTGGCCATTGCCCGACCGGGGGATACCATTGCCTTAGAAACGCCGACAAATTTCGGTTTTCTGCAGTTGCTTCAGGAATTGGGACTTCTGGTGATGGAAGTGCCGGCCGACCCCAGATACGGTGTGGATTTAGATGAATTGGAAAATATCTTACGCCGCAATAATATCAAGGCCTGCCTGCTGATACCGAATTTTCACAATCCTTTAGGTGCCCTGATGCCTGACGACCAAAAGATCAGACTGATTCAACTCATCGATCAATACGATATTTCTGTTATTGAAGATGACATCAGCTCCGAACTGCATTTTGGGCGTAAACGCCCCATGCCCTTGAAATCATTTGATCAGAAAGACCGCGTCATTACCTGCTCATCATTTTCAAAAATGCTGGCACCCGGTTTGCGGATCGGATGGGTGATTCCGGGAAAGCAAGTAAAAGAAAAAATTCAGAATTTAAAAGCCGCCACAACGGTTTCGACGTCAACCCTTGATCAATATCTCATATCGCAATACTTGGCCGACGGTGCCTTTGAACGACACCTCAGGCAATTGCGCAACACCCTAAAAAAGCAAGTCTTGCGAACCGCTTTGGCCATTCAAAAATACTTTCCAGCCGGAACACGGCTGGCCATACCGGATGGCGGAACCCTGCTGTGGATCGAGCTGCCCCAACAGGTCGCCGGCTTAAACGTATATCACAGGGCATTGGAGCACCATATTGCCATTATACCAGGAGTGGTGTGCTCAAACTCACGGCAGTTCAAGAATTTTATCCAGATAAGCTGTGGCTCGCCTTTCACGGAAGATATGGAAAGGGGAATTGAGAAGCTAGGTGAGATCGTCTCAGATTTGTGCTGTCGGTAACAGCCATGATATTAGGCTTAATTACCGTTTAATATTAATATGGTACCGATGACATCACTGGATATCATCTACTGTGTAGGTTCCCCATTGACCGATTCTAACGATACCATCTTCTTCCAAACCCTCTTGAATCGATTTAAACACCGCGTCCACGGCTTTGGCGGCTGTCTTTTTGGGAAGATCGCCCAGCTTTTCGGCCACTCGTTTAACCAACTCTGCTTTATTCATTTGCACCTCTTTATGTTGAAGTAAAAAATGGCTTTAAAATGGCTTAGCATGGTCGAGGGCGCGGCGCAAATCGATTCAAAAGTGGAGCGTACACGGCAGTACGCGAGCATTTTGAATCGATTTATAACAAAGCCATCGGCCATGATAGGGTGTTTTAAAGCCATTTTTATTTCCATCCAATGACCTTGTACCCCTTATCCCTTAAACACTGCTCAACAAAGCGACGTTCGATGTCATCCGGATCGCCTGATTTCCAAACGCCCTTCATCAAGCCCCCGGCGCCACCCCCGGCCGCTCCAGCCGCCACGCCCCGGCCGGGCCGACCGGTAACCGCGCCGACGGCACCGCCGACCACGGCACCGGTGGCAGCCCCTTTGGCTGTAGAGGTGGCGACATTCTTGCCGGCGTCGGTGGCATGGCCATGATTGGCGGCCAGCTGAATACATTCATCTATATCGGCCATGGCGGCGGATGCGCCGGCGGTCTTGTAGGTTAGATTCGGATAAAGAACCGGGCGCTTTTTAGCACAGGCCATCATTAGGATGGCAATTCCAAGCAAACTAATGATGAGGGTCGGTAATCTTTTCATTTCAGTGAAAGCTTTCATAGAGGCGTTTTTATCATATCGAATAATTGTGTGCAGGGGTAGCTATATTTAAAACACAATTCGCCGAACACTCACCGGGATAGACGCATAAAAGCCATATTTTTGTCGACATTTATTTAGGCGTTCTTAAAAATGGTTTCAGGAGTTCGGTCTGGATTCAGCCTTTTCGCCCAAATCGCGCTTAACTTCAGCGCGATCAGGTTTGCAAGCGGATTCATCTTTGGCGGAGAGGTCGCCAAAAATGCTGTAAATCTGCTTGGATCTGGCCCTTTGGCGGATTTTATCATGTATAAAATATAAAAAATAAGCAATAAAGAGGCCGAGAAAAATAAAAAAAGCGACAATTAAAATGGATTCGATTAAGGTGGCCATGGCCGTGCTGAAACTATCACTTTCTACCATGCGGAAGACAACAGTGAAAATAAACAAGAGCATGGCAGCAAACAACAAAATTGCTCGCAAGGGCTTAACCAGGTGCCCTTGCCGGTTGTAAACCTGTCGCATCATTTTGTTCCCCCATTGGCCGTTAAGGTATTCTTCAATACCGGCTTTTTGATGCCCGTATTGCGCTCGTTTAACCGGCCAAATGATCTTTATAGGCGGGATTTGGCCGATTATCGTTAGTTAAATGAAAGGGTATGAGCGATTTTTTCTAACTGGCTAAGGCCAGATTCGTCCTGATATGTCAACGCCATCATTAAGGCATAACCTTTTATGATGGTCGCATACTGCCGTTGGCGAATGACGACACCCGGTGCCATGTTAATTTCGGTTTCCATGATGTCAAATGGTACCCCATCAATGGTTTTTTCGTATATTTCCTGTGGATATGAAACCTTCATACGGCTGAATTTCATCAGCTTTTTGGCGTGGTAATGGTAATCACGACCCCTTTTGATACCCGGTGCATGTTTTACTTTTTCGGCAATCAACATAATCCCGGGATTGGTGGCCACACTCGCCCCCGGTGGGTGTTCATAGGCGGTTAATAAATTGATGCTTTGCAAATCCGCCGTCTTGATAGCCGCCTTTAAACTTTTATTGTCTCCGGCGACAATTTCACCTCCCCGTTTCATTATTTCCAGCCGGGATTCCATGTCCAGCACATGCCAGGAATCCGGGATGCTGAGCGCCAGATCGAAAAACGAATTGGAATAGGTACCCGCTTCAAACGTGCCGAAATCAATTGCCTTTTTATCACTGCAACTGAACAGCAGGGCGCTTGAGAATATCCATACGGCAAACATCAAATGTCGAGCGATTTTCATTTGGCTGCTGTACTCTCAAATTTTTAACGTTTAGTGATCGATGTTGAGCAAACGCGTTGGATATACTATATATAGTATATCGGAAATTGCTTTAGGTCGCAAATTTTTGTGTTTAAAAATACCAGCAATAAACGTAATCGATTAAAAATTGATCCTTTTAATCATATAAAGATTGCTGACCGGCGCACAAATGTTTATTTTTCTCGATTGAGAAAGTTTCGCGAATCGCCTTTATACGGTTGCTCGAATCTGTTTTAGCGGATCCACATTAATCGCTTAGCCCGTTGTTCTCTTGAGTCCATCATAATGGGAAAAAATTATGATGTTTTACGGGCTCAACGGGCGAACCGGCCAAACCGGTTAACCGCCCTAGGAGGTCATCATGGAAGTTTTAAATTGGAAAGATTGCGAAGACGTTCAGATAAAAAAATTTCCCTACCGGGGTCAGCAACTCGACGTTAAGGGCATTAGCATCCGCTGGCTTTCAAAGCATGGAGATGACGGCACCGGTTATCCTGAGTACGGTCTGCGGTTTTTTACCGCCCAACCCGGTGGTGAAATCCCAATCCACAACCATTTTTATCACCAGACCATGTACATCTTAAGCGGTCGTTTTGAATGCTACCAGTATGATCCCCAATCCGATGAAGTCGTCAAAAAAAAGCTCTGCGGTGCCGGCGATGTGATTTATGTCCCCAGCTTAGAGCCCCACGGCATGAAAAACATCAGCGACACCGATACAGCCACTTTTTTATGCTGTATCTGTAATGTTTACGATCATGAGAGTGAGTAAGCGCCGGGTTTTATTGCGATCAGGTAACATGCCGCAGCACTAATGCCGTTCGGCTGGGAAAATAAAGGCTTAAAACGTGTTTCTTTTCTTGACGGCCTTTTTCTGGCAGGGTCAAATGCTCCTGACCGGTTTCCAGGCGTCCGTGACCGCCGTATTGCGCATCGTCACTGGATAACAGCATGCGATAGCTGCCCGGCGGGGCTTCAATGCGGTAGTCGGGGTAGGATTGGTGGGGATGAAAGTTAAATGCAAACAAAAGGTCGGACCGCTCAAATACGATGATCTGATGGTCGGCGTATTCGTAAAGCAGACGCAAATCACCACTGTCCAACAGGTGATGGGATTTCGTCAGCGCAATCATATCGCGGTCAAAGCGCGCCAGAAATTGGTACTTTAATTGCGGATCATCGACCAGGTGCCACTGGCGGCGGGCGTAGTGATAAGACCAATTGTTGCCTTCCCGCGGAAAATCAATCCATTCCGGATGCCCGAACTCATTACCGATAAAATTCAAATAACCGTTGCCGGCGGTCGCCAGGGTAATCAACCGGATCATTTTCTGTAAGGCCAGGCCGCGATCCACTTTCATATTAACAGAATCGATGTGCATGTGGTCATACATGTCGGCGCCGATCAAACGGAAAATGATGGATTGATCCCCCACCAGGGCCTGGTCGTGGGATTCGGCGTAGCTGATCGTTTTTTCATCGCTGCGCCGATTGGTGAGCTCGTACCACAGGTGTCCGATGGGCCAATCCTCGTCAGACACTTCTTTAATTAATTTGATCCACAGATCGGGTATGCCCATGGCAAAGCGAAAATCAAATCCGAAGCCACCGTTTTCAGCCGCGGCGGCCAATCCCGGCATCCCGCTAACATCTTCAGCGATCGAGATGGCATCCGGGCGGACTTGGTGGATGACTTCGTTGGCCAGCGCCAGATAGACCAACGCATCGTCGTCCACCTGCTCATTGAGATAATCCTGGTAGGATGTAAAGGCCTTATTCAAGCCGTGGTGCAAATAAAGCATGCTGGTGATGCCGTCAAAGCGAAAGCCGTCCAGCTGATATTCATCCAGCCAGAAGCGGCAATTGGACAGCAGAAAATGCAAGACTTGATGCTTGCCGTAATCAAAGCAACGCGAATCCCATAGCTCGTGGCGCCCGCGTGGACCGTCATGAAAATATTGATACAGGGTGCCGTCAAAGCGGCTGAGGCCTTCGACTTCGTTGGAGACGGCATGGGAATGAATCAGATCAATAATGACGGCCAGGCCGGACGTATGGGCAGCGTCGATTAAGGCTTTAAAATCTTCGGGGGTGCCGAATCGTGAGGATGCCGCAAAGAAGCTGGACACCTGGTAGCCGAAAGACCCGTAGTAGGGATGCTCCGGTATGGCCATGATCTGAAGCGTGTTATAACCGCTGGCCGCCACCCGGGGCAATATATTTTTGGTAAATTCCGCATAGGATCCGATTTTACCCGCTTCCTGGGCCATGCCGATGTGAACTTCGTAGATCAGCGGCGAATTAAAATCACGCATAAAATCCGTACACTGCCACTGATAAGGTGAATCCGGTCGCCACACCTGGGCGTTGAATATGAGCGTTTGCGGATCCTGGACCACACGACGGGCGTAAGCGGGAATGCGATCCCCTTCCCCGCCGGGCCAGTGGATGCGCAAGCGGTACAAGGCGCCGTGTCGAAGCTTATCGGCGGGCAGGTGGATCTCCCAGATCCCGTCAGGGCAAGGATTGAGGGCAAACTCTTTTCTTTCCTGCCAGCCCGACATCTCTCCGATCAAAAACACCGCTGTGGCATTGGGTGCCCACTCGCGAAAAACCCATTGTTTGTCCTTGAAATGCAGACCAAAATATTCGTGTCCGGAAGCAAAGTCAGCTAAAGATGCACGTCCGCCAGTCAATTGCTGGCGCGTTTGGGCGATTTTCTTCAGGCGGCGATAGATGATGTCGTGATAGGGTGCTAAATACGGATCGCTTTTTATCAGACGCTGAAGCGCCTGATGAATCTGATCTGCCTGCCAGCCATCCGGTCCGTTTGTCGTCATCTGGAAAGCTCCGGTTTGAACCCAGGTTCGCAGGCGTCTTTTGCGGACGCATTTTCAAGTATCAGCGGGCGCTCGAGCATCCGTTCGTATAGCGCAATGTATTGGCGCGCTGTATTGGCATGGGTGAAAGTTTCTGCGCTTTCTTTCATAATGCGCGCGATTTGTGGATGTTTAATGTTTTTCGGCAAAGTGTAAAAATTCATGGCTTGCCGGATTGCCCAAAAAAGACCGTTGGAATCGAAAGTATTAAACAAAAAGCCGTTTCCTTGGTTGCGGCTCACGTCCAGATCGATGATGGTATCATGGATCCCGCCGGTGTCATGGGCAACCGGCAGAGCGCCATAGATGGGTGCGATCATCTGGGGCAGGCCGCAGGGCTCGAAGCTTGAGGGCATCAGGATAAAATCGGCCGCGCCGTACCCCAGATGCTCCAGATGGAAATCGAAATCGCAAATGGCGACGCGTTTTTTTATCTTATGAAACGCAATGATATCCCGGAACACCCGCTGATAATCGCCATTGGCAACAAAGATCACCTGCAGGTTTTGCCTCCAAAAGGTTGACAGAACTTTGTAAAAAATGTCTGCCAGCAAATGGCAGCCCTTTTGAACCGGATCCAGGCGTGAGGGCCAAAAAAAGACCGGGGCAGTTTCATCCTGAATGAGGCCCAATTTTTTTTGGAGGAAAATTTTATTTGCTTTTTTGCCGGACACAAAATCTTTGGGGTCGTAAGTTTTTTTCAATTCTGTGTCTGTGGCGGGATTAAATGACGGATCCGGGGCATTGAGTATCCCGCTAGCGCAGCCGGCCGTTACTTTATTGGCCAGTTGCTGTTTCAGGGGGGGATAGACAAAATCATGCCGACCGTTGACGACTTCCGCTAAGAAATTGGGGCTGACAACATTGACAAAATGGGCCGCAAAGACACCGCTGGTCAGCAGATCCACGGGATTGGTTTCCCGGGCCTCTTCGTAATGATTGGCCATGTTTTCAAAATAAAGATTTTGCCAGAAATAGGCCGCATCGATCCCACGGTCTTCGATAAAGGCCAGGGTGGTTTTGACCGTATGCACATTGTGAATGGTGAAAAGACAGGGGATGCCCATCTGGCGGGACACGGCCGGAATCAGGCCGGTCATCCAATCATTGCAGTGGATCAGGTCGGGCTGTACCCGGGGAACAATGTTGTTGATGACCTCTCGCTGAAATGCCAGCGCCAGCTTGATATTTTCCTCACCATAATCAGAATAAACACGGTTAATATAGTAAAAAGCCCGGTCCTCGGCCAAGTGGATGCGATCATCGGGCATTTTTCGCCGTATTTTTCGGAATTCTTGCCTTAAGACCGGCGCTATTCCGTCACTGAAAATAGACCGATAGTCCGGGATGGCCACATGCACATCAGCACCCTGTTCAAACAAGGCCGTCACCAGAGCCGCCGACACATCGGCCAATCCGCCGGCTTTGGCTGTAAAAAAGGAGGCCAAACCGCCCATGCGATGCGGCAGATAGGTGACCTCGGGGGTCACAACCAGGACCCGAGGATTGCACGCTATGTCATTCATACGGATTATACTTTCTTGTAGAGCTCAAATAAATTAGACGTCCTGCCTCTATTAACGGGTAAGTTATTGGTTATCTGTTATTGGTTATTGGAAACGAGCCGCTACAAAATTCATTCTACTGATAACGAATAACCAATAACGAATAACAACATGGGCTACGCCCATGTTAGTAATCCAGGCGTTGATTTTACGCGCAGATCACCCCGCGGTGCGACCCGGACGGTGAAGCCGAATCGTCCCGAGCTCTGGCAATCCAATTCACAGCCGTAGAGGTATTGCCCGTTGCCGTGGTCTTCCAATACGCGCATGGGTTCGGATTGACTGGCATCCAGGTCTTCCAAAGATTTCATGTGGCCGTAGTATAGCTCGACGTCGACTTCATCGGGTTGCAGCTCTGCCAGGTTGACTTCTGAGGTGATCTCGAATTTTTCACCCACCCGACAGGGACCATGGGCATGTCTGACCGGCGGATTGATTTTGATATGTTTCCAGAGCGATCGCAGTCGGCTGATTTGAGCCGTCAGGTTTTTGGCTTCCTGGGCCTGGTTGGCAAGCAAGGCGTCATAATATTGGGCGGCCGGGGTGTAAAAACGCTTTTCATAATCGGCCACCATGCGAATGCTGCAAAACATTTCCATTGCCATCTTCATCGAGGCCTTCATCATTTTTAACCAGTTGCCGGGGACATCGCCGTTTTTGCGATCATAAAAGCAGGGGATCACTTCATTTTCCAGAACATTATAGAGCGCCTGGCTTTCAACGGCATCCTGGTAGTCGCGATCCTCGTATTCCTCACCGTTGCCGATGCGCCATCCCCTTTCCTCGGTATATCCTTCACACCACCAGCCATCGAGAATGCTGACGTTCAACACGCCGTTAATGGCGGCTTTCATCCCCGATGTCCCGCAGGCTTCAAGTGGCCGTCTGGGGGTATTTAACCATACATCCGCGCCCTGATACAGATGGCGGGCCAGATGCATATCGTAATCCTCCAGAAAAACAATATGATCGCGCAGCTCCGGTTTGCTGGCAAACTCAAAAAGCCGTTTAATAAGATCTTTGCCCTCGTTGTCTTTTGGATGCGCCTTGCCGGCAAAAACAAACTGAACCGGGTATTTTTTCGAGTTGATGATGGCTTCCAGACGCCGGGGGTCCTGAAAGAGCAAATAAGCCCGTTTATAGGTTGCAAAGCGGCGCGCAAATGCGATGGTCAGTACATTCGGATCCATTAAGGATTCAAGCGCCTCAATCACGGTTCGCGGTGCGTTGCGGCGCGCATATTGTTTGACCAGTTGTTCGCGGCAGGTGCGCACCAGACGCGAGCGGTTCATTTCATGGCTGCGCCACAGCTCTTCGTCGTAAATATCATCGATGTGCTTGATATTTTCCGGTTTACGGGAACTCATGTACCAATCCGGCCCGAGATAGCGTCCAAAAAGGTTGGCAAATTCCTGCGAAATAAACGAGGATATATGAACGCCATTGGTGATATGGGAAATGGGGACTTCTTCGATCGGTCGCTGCGGCCAGACATGCGACCACATGCGCCGGGCCACAGAGCCGTGCAGCCGGCTGACACCGTTGCAATGGGATGCCAGATGCAGCCCCAGGATGAACATCGACAAGGGCGCTTCGGCAGGGGCGCCATCGGGCTGTCCCCAGGATAAAATGTCTTTGGCCGTCGTGCCTAAGGGTTCCTCCATGGGTTTTAGGTAGGGCAGAACGTCGGCGGCGGGAAATTCATCATGCCCGGCAGCCACCGGCGTATGGGTGGTAAAGACGGTTGTGCGAGGCACGATCTCAAGGGCGGTTTTGAGGTCAACATCGTGGTTGGCCATGGTGAGGGCCAGCCGTTCCAGGCTGGCGAAAGCCGAATGCCCTTCGTTCATGTGCAGCACCTTGACCGTGATATTCATTTTCGCCAGGGCACGCATTCCGCCGATTCCCAGCAACACCTCCTGGGCCAGTCGCGATTTCTGATCACCGGCGTATAACCGTGACGTGATTTCGCGATACGGCAGCGGGTTTTCAAGAATGTTGGTGTCCAGCAGGTAAAGGGAAATGCGCCCGATCATGATCTTCCAGACAATTGCCTGGATCGGGCCTTCAGGGCCGACAACCGAGATGCGCAATTCGTTACCGGCTTCATCGCGCACGCGCTTGACCGGAAGATCGTAGATGTCGGTTTCCGGATATGCTTCCTGTTGCCATCCATCCGGATTGAGATACTGGCGGAAATAGCCGCGGCGATACATGAGCCCCACACCGGTTAGCGGAAGGGCCAGATTCGATGCCGCCTTTAAATGATCGCCGGCCAAAATTCCCAGGCCACCGGCAAATAACGGCAGGCTTTCATGAATGCCAAACTCCATGGAGAAATACGCATTGGTGTCCTGCGGCCCAAAATCGTGCATGACGCTCTCGGCTGAATCCAAAACCCGGCTTTGAAACTGCTCCTGAACGCCTTTTAAGTGGGCCAGATACCCTTTATCCCTGGCCAATTTTTCAAAACGGCCTTGTGGAATCTTCGATAAGAAGACAATCGGGTTGCGGCCGGCCTCCCCCCACAGCGGCGGATCCATGCGCCGGAAAAGCTCGATGGCATCTTTATTCCAGCACCACCACATATTGCGGGAGAGGGTTTCGATAAATAGTAGCGGTTTGGGTATATTTGGAACCACCTGGAATGTTTGAAATTTTTTCATATGATCAGAATCCTTAAGTTGTTTTACAGCCGGAATCGCTGTTATGATTCTCTTCTGGCAAACAATCTTGGATGTTGAATCACAGAAGAATAAAGCCTAAAGCGCTAAAAAGCAATATATCCTTCATGACAAATTCTTATTTTCATTATCAGTTCGTTTAATTTTATGAATTAAGATGATTTCCCGGCATCATAATTTACAAATATCAAATATCAAATAACAAAGTTTGGATTATTGGACAATTGAAATTTGGAATTTATCTGGCCTGCGACGAGCTCAGGCCGAGTCGTAATTTGGTGCTTGAGATTTGTCTTTTTTTATTTAAGCTTTTGCCAGACCCTCAGCAACTCACTTGCCCCCCAGGCCTGGGCATCACATCCACGCGCCGTATGAGGGTAATCGCCGTCTAAAATTTCCGGGATATGCCCCAGGCAGCCGTGCTCTAAAAGATGCGCCCCGCTGGATAGCCATCCCAAAGCGTCTGCTTTGCTTTCTTCTCCGTAGGTCATCGCCCATGCTTCGCTAAAAGAGGGAAACAGCCAGGTCCAAGCCGTGCCATTATGATAGGCCGGTTTGCGCCGGGTGTCTTCGTCTCCTTCATATTTTCCTTGGTAAGGATGGCGGGGGTCGTTGATCAGCTTGCCCTGGTGAAAGATGTTGATCTTATGTCGAACCGGTCGATCAGCCAGGCTGCGAATGGCGCCCGGGACCAGAAGTGTTTCGCAGGCGGACAGGATGCCGCGGCATTTGGCCTGATCGGTGATGGCGCCCAGTGTGATGGCCAGCAGCTGGTTGGGGCGCAGGGCGTCGTCGGCGATAGCCTCTCGGGCTGCTTGGCCGGGAGCGGCATGCAGACAATCTGCCAGATAGGCGAGGTCCGGCTGCCAGAAATATTTTAGGATGGCCGCTTGAACCTGCTCGGCCAACTGCAGCCACTTTTGACCGGATTTAGCTGGATCGATCTGCGCCAGAAAGTTCAGGGCAGCATACCACAGGGCCTGGATTTCAATGGGATAGCCCTGGCGAGGGGTGCCCGCAGGATGATTGGTATCCATCCAGCTGAAATGGATCGGACTGAAAATGAATCCCGACTCTAAGTCCATGTGAACGCCATTGGGAGCACCGCTTTTAAGGGATTGGCCGATGGACAGCAGAATCTGTCCCAGCGTGCGCCCCCCGCAATCGGATTCGAGCAAGGCGTCTTTATCCTGAGCCTGGACCCAATCAGCGCAGGCAGTCAGCAGCCACAGGGGCGCGTCGGATGTATTGCGGTTGGCGTCATTTTCAGCCTGAATCATGTTGGGTAAGGTTCCGTTTTTCTCAAGCCGCGCAAACTGGATGAGAATCTCACGGGCATCCGCTAGTTTTCCGGCGGCCACCAGCCCGCGCGTAAAAATTAAAGCATCCCGCCCCCAATCCAGAAACCAGGGATAACCGGCGATGACGGATTTTAGATCACTGCGCCTGACGACATAGTGATCCATGGCCGCTTTCAACTTTTCAGTGACGGCGGTGTGAGTCTCCCCTTCTGCCAAGGCAGGCTCGGTCGTCGCAACCGCCGCCGGTAAGGCTGCTTGCGACATTTCTTCTGCCGTTCCGGCTGTGGCCTGCAGGGTGACGCTCTGATGGCCTTCGACAAAAACGGACAGGTATCCGGGACTGAACAGATCTGAATCCGGGTCATGGCCCCGTCCGGCATCCTGCGGACGGTGGATCATGTAAAGCCATTCCGGTTCCGGCACAAAGGCGGCCTTATCCATTTGGATCCTGAGCTGATGGTCGGCATCCGGGGTAAAATCAAAGCCATCGGCAAAAGCGTGTACCGCATTCGGCCATTGTTTTTCAGGCCCTTGATAGGCCTTGGTGGCCGTGTGAAAATTGCGGCTTTCAATGTCGGGTCGTAAAATGATTTCCACGGGTTCCGAATCGGCCAGTCTTTGGGGCAAGCCTTCGGCCGGATGCCTAAAAAAGCGTAATGTGACTGCATTTTGGCCGGCCACCATTGTCATCCGGACCGTCAGCAAGACATGTTCACCCTGACCCGTGGGGATATGATATTGCCAGCAGCCGCTGCCGTCTGCCGCTGTTCGGAATTTTTCCAGACAGTCCATATTAAGGGCTTGAGAGTAGCCCTGAAAAACCACCCAGGCCCGGCAGCGGCTGAACATAATCCAGCGATCTGTCGGATACTGCGGATTCAGGTTGGCGGCCAGCAACCCGTCATAGCGACTGGCCAGCTTGTTCCAGGCGACCGGACAATGCAGCATCGCCCCGCGGCCGTTGGTTCCCAGAAATGTAAAATCTTCAGCGAGCAGTTCGGAATGGTTAAATGCTTGCTTGATGCGCATATCCTCAGCACGGGGCAGCAACACCACATGGGCTTCTTCATGGCGGCAACCGGATGGCTCAGCCTGCTCATAGACCGACAGCACCAGGGTGCACGATTTTAGCGTTCGCGGAGTTGCTTTAGGTAAAAAGAGCACAAAGTGATCTTTTTCACCTGACGCCAGGCTGGCCTCCGACGCCAGGGTTTGTTCACCGGCGTCCATGCGGACCCGAAAAGCGCAATCGGCGCGGATCAGCAAGAAATGATCCGGCGGGATCATCACTTCCCGATGCAAATCCTGCGGCCACTGCCAGATGATGACCCGGGGCGATGCTTCAGCGGGTACTTGCTGTTGACAAAATGCCAGCGGATCCTTTTTTAGCTGCTGTGTCGCCTGGAGACGATCAAACGCATCGAAATGGGCGATACCCCGGTAAAAAGACACCACTTCTAATGCTTTGGCAGACAGACGCTGCTGTTCAATTCGTTCGGGCAGTGAAAAGGGCCGCTCGGGGTACTGCTGGGCTTGCTGCAGATCTTCTATCTGTCTTGAAAGACACAAAACCTGGCCGGGCGCCAACAGCAAGTTGTACAATTTTTCCAATTTTTCAGATGTCGCGGGTGTCACCGACGCTCCGCTGAGCAGATCATAAAATGGGGGTTCTACCAATCCGGTTGCGTCGGGGTCCCATACGGCCCTCGTCTGCTTGTCGGGGTCCAGATTGACGATGATTAATAGTTTTTTTCCGGAGTCTCGATGGTGACGCAGTAAGACGATAAAATTGCCGTCTTTTTGCTGATGCATGCTCAAAGCAACGTCTTCGTGAAACGCGGGATGATCTTTCAGCAGATGATTCAAGCGTCGAATTTCAGCGACCTGATTGCTTTTTGCGCCCCAGTTTAACGAAGCGGCATCGTGGACGTTTATTTTCTCTGTGGCCAGCCATTCCACCCCGTTGGCAAAACCAAACCCACCGTTGTGAGAACTCAGGGCGCACAGGGCGGTTCGCATGCGGGCGTAAGATTCAGATGTCTGTGCCAGTCGGGGATTGTCATGGGTTTCGGCAAAATGCACCGTTATACCGTCTGTATTGGATATATCAATAGCTTCGGGTAGATAATGTTCGATCTGACTGCGGTCATAATTTTGAAACAGCTCTGAATATGCCCAATTTAAGTTGGCGCTGTTTAACAGTTGGCGGGTCACTGAAATTTTACCGCCCAAACCCTCCAGCAAAAAGATGGCTTCTGGAAATTGTTCCCGCACCTTGGCAACGATGTAGCGCCAGGCCGCCAGCGGTATCATGTAACCGGCATCACAACGGAAACCGTCTACCCCGCGCCGACACCACTTAAGAAAAACATCGGCCATGTACTGCCATAGCTCAGAATGGGAATAATCCAATTTTGTCAGATCCTCCCAGGCAACACCCCAGGCGCCGGGTACCTCGATGCGTCCTTCAGGGCTTCTGACCAGCCATTCCGGATGGGTTTCATGCAGACGCGCGGCCCAGCCGGTGTGATTGATGGCGATATCGATCAGGATTTTGGCATTACGCTGGTGAACCGCATCCACCAGTTCGATGAATTGCTCCAGCGGTGTGGCATGCGGATCGAACTCCGCTAGGGCGGGATCCACTTCAGTAAAGCTCAAGGCGGCGTAAGGACTGCCGAATCTTCCCATACGGGCATAGGTTGTCGGAGTGGGGTGGATAGGAAGCAACATCAACAAGCGGCAGCCGAGCTCGCCGATAATAAAATCAAGATTTCCAATCAGATCACGAAAGGTCCCCGAAGGGGGAATCACCGTGTAACCGTTGCTGTCCAGGCTCTCAACACACGTGGCATCAGCGGGGTTGAGCATCTGTCTGCCGGCTTTGTTGGGGCCGAATTGGCGCACAAAGGCATTGTAGATGATGTTGGCGCAACAGGCGTCGGCCGCCTCCACGTTAACAGCGGCGTTGGTTCCCGGCGGCCATGTGGGGTGAACCTGACCCTTTTTTAGAAAATAGCATTTGGCTTCAAAATGGCCGGCTTCACAAAGCGGCAGGCTCACCGTAAAACGCCGATCATCTATGCGCTGCATGGGACGGTCAAACCAGGCTTTACCGAGCGGCGTTTTTTTCTCTTCCACCTCACGGATAATTTCATGCCGGATGATGCTGGCGTTCCCGATGTTGGTGCGCACCCACGCGGTGCCGGCTTGGGTATCGGGTAGTTCAAGGGTCAAGGTCAGCATGTCTCCGCAAAAGCGGACCATGCGGGTTCCCGGAGAAGGATCTTGCACAATTTGGTCGTCAACAGTCATTTTTTAAATCCGGTCGTTTGCCATCGCAATGTTGGTATGAATGGGTGACAGATCTTATTTGAAAATCGTCCTTGCAACTGTTAAAAAGATTAAATCCATCTTCCTCTGTTAAAATGTATGCGATACGGTGTCAAGAGGTCAATACGGTTCACTGCTGAGCCGATTCAAATGCCTTTATCGCGGACATTTTAAATGTGGAAATCGAATTTCTTCTTGAAAAAATAAAAATATAAGCATAAGAAATTTTTAAAGATTTATAAAGAACCGATTAAATGACATTCGGAATGTTTATCCATAGACACCCAATCATGTAACACCCATGAGGTTAGATTGAGATTAGGACGGGCCAAAATGCGATGTCGTTACCTGCTTATCTGGATTGTATGTGTTGGTGTTAACCTTCTTTTTCTCCTGCCATTCCAGACGGCCAAAACGGTTATTGGTGCTGAACCATCAAAGCTAGAGTTGTTTGAAGCGCTGATGTGTGAAGACATTTTTGCCAACGCCCCCCGTAACCCGACGGCTGTATTTTCTATCAAGCGCAAGAAAGCGGTTTTTTTTACGTCCTTCAGCACGGTACCGCAAAAATTGATTATCTACCATAACTGGTATCATCGCGATGTGCCCAGCGCCAAGATCCGATTAACGCTCAAACCGCCCAGGTGGTCAACGTATAGCAGCATTGAACTGAACAAATCCGATATCGGTCCCTGGCGGGTCGAAATCACCGATGAATCCGGCAATGTTTTGGAAGTATTAAGATTCAGTGTCACGGAATAATCGTAATGGAAAAAATTCTTTTATTCATATCCACCATTCGCTGGCAGGATGTTGTTGATATCAGCGTGAACAGCTACATTCTTTTCCGTTTTTATGTTCTCTTTAGAGGGACCAATGTTTTTCAGGTCCTTGTTGGTATGACGGTTCTGTGGTTTCTGCAAAGAATTGCGGTCTCTTTAGGGCTGATTGTCACCAGCTGGGTGGTCCAGGGCATCGTGGCAGTGGGTGCCATTATTATTATCGTGGTGTTCCGCAATGAAATTCGCCGGGTTCTTCAGGCCAAAAATTTAAAGTCCATCCTCTGGGGGCTGTCTTACAAAACGACCACGACACCAACGGAAATAATTGCTGACACTGTGTTTCAAATGGCTGCCCGCAGATGCGGTGCTTTGATTGTTTTTCCGGGCAAAGAGGATCTCAGCGGCCTGGTGCAAGGCGGTACACCCTGGAAAGGTCTGATCACCAAAGAAATGATTGCCAGTATCTTCTGGCCCGAAAATCCGGTGCACGATGGTGCCGCCATTGTACAGGGAGACCAGATAACGTTTGTGGGAACGATTTTGCCGTTATCCGAACGAGATGATTTGCCGTCGCGCTATGGTACCCGGCACCGTGCTGCGCTGGGACTGGCCGAAGCTTCCGATGCGATGGTTATCGTGGTGTCAGAAGAAAGAGGTGATGTTCTCATTGCCAAGGGCAACCGCCTACGCGAAATCAAGCAGAAACAGACGCTGGAAAATAATATCCGGGAGCATGTGGGCACAGGCGCCGTCGAAAAAAGGGCCGCTCGAAAAGAAGGTCTTGAAATCACGGCAGCTGCAATGCTGTCGATTTTATTTATCACCGGCATCTGGTTCAGTGTTTCCAGGGGGCAGGATACGCTGGTTTCTTTAGATATTCCAATCGATTATATCAATCGGGCGGCTGGCACCGAAATTGTCGATACGTCGGTTAAATCGGTCAGTCTGGTGTTAAGCGGATCGGGTGCTCTGGTTAAATCCATCACGCCGGACCAGGTTGGTGTCCGGCTGGATTTGAGTAAAACCACCGTCGGTCGCAATACATTTACGCTTACCTCTGATAACGTTTCGCTGCCGCCCGGTATCGTGCTGCGTGAAGTGACGCCATCTGAAATAGATGTTTTAATCGATGAGACCATCAAAAAGAAACTACCGGTCCAGATTGACTGGGTGGGTAAACTCTCCGACAATCTGATTTTGGTGGATTCCGTTATCAATCCGGCTCAAGTCGAGGTCTCTGGCAGCAAGCGCATCCTTGAAGACATTGTGACCATTTATACTGAAAAAGTGTTGCTTGATGAGTTGAGTGGTGAAGGCGAAATATCAGCCAATCTCGTTTTGAGCCCGGCCTCTTTGAAAATTGCGTCCGGTTCCAAAGATAAGGTTACGATTCAATATTTGATTCGTGAAAGAGAATAGAAAAAGTAAGTTAGGAGCTTAGAATACCAGGTCGCTGGATATGAGGGTTCCTTTTTTGACGATGGCCGCGGTGCTTTGTGTATTTTTAATCGATATCCGGCCCTGAATGACGACCTCACTTTCAAAAAAGACGTCGCCTTCAATATCGAGGGATTCACATTCCACTAAAGAGGGCAATCCCTCCTTAAAACGTTGCTCCAGCAGATCTATCTTTCCATAAAAACGCGGGTCCAGTCTTATTTTAAGTGTTTCGCCTTTGCCGGCCGACGTGCGCTTTGGGTTTAAGCGCAGCTGATATTCGTCTTCCAAGACGTAACAATCCGAGCGCAGCGCCATAAGATCATTACAGGATTTGACCGGGAAAAATCGGGAACGGGGTACCCTTACAGCAGCGGCACCCTCGAAAAGCGAAATGGCGGCACCCATGGCGGTCTCGACCTGAAATACCGCAGGGCTGTTCTCATTTCTGGGATCTATTGTTTTAGGATTGAGAATCATCGGAAGATTCAGGGTGTGTTCCTTTTCAAACAATGTGGTTAAGGATTCCAAATTAATCCAGATGTTATTGGTGTTAAAAAAACGATAGCGGGTAATATCCTGAAAGGCCTTTATTTCATCCGGCGGGCATTGGGCGGCCTCGCGCAAAATCAGACGCCCGCTTCGGTGCCTGGCCAGATGCCCGCCTTTGATATCCGCCGGCGTTTTTTCAGCCACTTCCATCATAAACGGGAACCCAAGCTCTGCAAAATAGCCCAGCAGCCGAGCTTCCATCTGAGCGCCGAGATTATCCAGGTTGTGAATAAAAGCATACCGAATCCCGTTTTTTAGTAGGTCGGCAAGCATCCCGGATGTATAAAGGGCGGTAAACACATCCCCGTGACCCGGTGGGTTCCATTCCAATTCCGGATTTTCTGGCCATATCGCTGGTCGTAGATCTTTACGCTGGATCTTTGGAAACTTGTGCTGGATAAACTGGAGCGGTGTCCGGGAAGGATTCATTTTGGACAAGGCCGCTTGGGTGGCAGCGTGGGTATTAAAGCTGTTCATTAATGCCAGCTGAATCCCACTGTGATCGACCTGTTTTAAGATAATCTCAAGAAAGTTTTTTCCGTTTTTGGCTTCTATCAGTGATTTGGGCCCGACCAACCCCATGGTCGTTCCCAGCCCGCCATTTAAAACAATTCTAACGCAATGTTGCAGAGCGCGTTGGCCGGCAGCAGCGTATTTTTCTAACCGATCAAAATTTTTTATATCCTGAATATCAACCGGTTGAATCTCGCGATCATAAACCAAACCGGTTTCACCGCTCAGCACCTGATGGTAGTAATAAGCAAATGTATCGATCACCAGTGGCTGCAGACCTTCGGCTTGCATCTTGGCAAAAAAGGCGGGCAGATGGCCTTCAACCTCGCGATGCGTCATCAATGTCTCCTAAATGGTCCAATGGTCCAATGGAGTAATGGAGTGATGGAGTATTGGAGTATTGTCTGACCATTTTTCCATTACTCCAACACTCCGCTACTCCAGTACTCCAAGTTTTCAATCGGTGACCGGAACGACCCACCCCAGTGGATCTTCGGCCTTGCCATATTGAATGTCGGTGATGGCATTGTAGTATTTCTGGGCCACCGGGCCAACCTTGCCGTTGGCAATGGTGAAGACCTGATCCCCGTATTTGATCTCACCGACCGGTGAGATCACGGCTGCGGTCCCGGAGCCGAAAACTTCCGTTAGTTTTCCGGCAGCATGGGCCTGCATCAACTCATCAATACTGATTTTTCTCTCAGATACCCTATCGCTCCAGTGCTTGGCCAGCCGGATCACTGAATCCCGCGTAATTCCCGGCAGGATACTGCCGTTTAACTCGGGGGTGATGATCTCACCGTCAATCACAAAAAAGATGTTCATGGAGCCGACTTCTTCAATATATTTTTGCTCGACGCCATCGAGCCAAAGCACCTGCGCATACCCTTCCTTGTGTGCCTTTTCACCGGCCAGGATGCTAGCAGCATAGTTGCCGGGTGTTTTGGCTTCACCCACCCCGCCGCGCACCGCCCGGACGTATTCATGGGTGACCAGAATTTTTACCGGGTTAAATCCCTCGGGGTAATAGGCGCCCACCGGTGAAAGAATAATATAATAGCGATAATTGAATGAAGCCCGCACTCCGATGTAGGGATCCGTGGCGATAAGGGTGGGTCGAATGTAGAGCGACGTTTCCGGCGCCCTTGGAACCCAATCTTTTTCCATTATGAGGAGCTGTTTGAGAACATCCAATGCTTGAGCTTCATCGATTTCCGGCATGCACAGTCTTCGACAGGAGCGATTTAAACGCTTGAAATTTTCCTGGGGTCTGAAAAGCTGAATATGGCCGGAATCTGTGCGGTAGGCTTTGAGTCCTTCAAAAGCGCCCTGGGCATAATGCAAAAACATGGTGGATGGATCCAAAGCCATGGGACCGTAAGGTTCGATGCGAGCTGAATGCCAGCCCTTATCCGGTTCGTAATCCATGATAAACATATAATCGGTGAACAGGGTCCCAAAACCCAGCTTGGATTCATCCGGCTTTTCCTTTAATGGTGTAGCTTCTATCACTTTCAATTCCATGGATCCTCCTCGATGATTCCATAAATTATTTGATGCGCAACCCGTTCATGGTTACTATTCATGGATATAGTATATTTAGGTGGTAAATCAAGAAATAAGTTATCTTCGTCTAATTCACAGGTTTCAGGTGTCGGGCTTTCGCCGCGCATGCAGGCGGGTGTCGGGGATTGTGGCTCCTGGCTTCTCGCTGCTTGCTTCTGGCAAGAAGCAGGGAATTAGTTGCCAGCAGCCAGAGGCCTAATACCTACAACGCGCAACATGGAACCTAAGAGGGAACGCGCGTTATTGACATCAACCGCGACCTCGGATATAAGCGGGCTTTTGAATCTCAAAGCTAGCGTTATTGCGTTGAAGGAAAGGAGTATTGCATGAGCGATACAGATCGAATGGCCAATGTCGAACCGGTTCGGCTGGGTCCCAAAAGTCAGTTCAAATTTAAGTGCCACCCGGGCGTGGAATGCTTTACCGAATGCTGCCGGGATATCAATATCATCTTAACGCCCTATGACATCATCCAGCTTAAAAACAAGTTTCAGCTGAACTCTGAGGAATTTTTAGCCATCTATACCGAACCGCAGATGCTTGAAAAAACAGGGTTGCCGGTGATTACGCTTAAGTTTTTAAAAGACGAAGAATCGGATTCGGACAGCAAGCTGTGTCCTTTTGTCAGAGAAAATGGTTGTTTGGTCTATGACCACCGGCCGACCACCTGCCGCTATTACCCGCTGGGTGTGGCGTCGCTTAGCCACAAAGAAGATGCGGACGGAGAAGAATTCTATTTTTTTGTGCATGAACCCCACTGCTTGGGTTTTAAGGAAGAAAAACTCTGGACCGTCAAAGAATGGCGCAAAGATCAGGGCGTCGATATTCACGATGAAATCAATGCGGAGTGGACCGACCTGCTGGTTCGCAAACGATCCTTCCCGCCCAACATGCAGCTGACCGAACAAACGAAGAATATGTTTTTTCTGGTGAGCTATAACATCGATAAATTTCGGGAATTTGTTTTTGAAAGTTCTTTTTTGGATCGTTACGCATTTGATAAATCGGTCCTTAAGCGGATCAAAGATGACGAAATCGAGCTGCTCAAATTTGGCTTGAATTGGCTTAAATGGCTACTGTTCAAGGAAGGCGATTTCAAAATGAAGCCCGGGACTGGCGAGGCGGAACAGTAAATAACTTATGAAAAAGAAGCTCTGCCGGCTTGCCGGCTCAATTTTTTGGGGGCATATTGACCTGAATTGAAATCGTGATGATCTTTTGAACCAACTAAAAAACGAAAGTGATGCTACTTTCGATTGTGAGCCGGCCATAAAGAAACTGCGCTGAAACAGGCTGACAGTCGATCCGGTATGCATTCAAACCTTAACATAAAGGGAGATAAGCAATGAAAACCATATTACGCAAATCGAGTTTGATTATTATTCTCTTGGTTCTTTTCGGTGCCGTCCAACCCGTATCTGCTGATGTCTCGAACCTGATCGGACTGCTGACTGGCAAGCTTGGTGTTAGCGAGCAGCAGGCCGAGGGAGGCGCCGCTGCCATTTTTGATTATGCAAAGCAAAAACTCGGCGCAGAAGACTTTTCAAGAGTGACCGACGCACTTCCCGGTGTAGATGCTCTCACCGATTCTGCACCCCAAAGCAGCGCTTTTGCCAATAAACTCGAGAGCTCTGTCCCATCACTTGGCGGCCAATCGGGTTCGGCGGCAGGCATGGCCAGCCTGACGGACCGTTTTTCAACGCTGGGTCTGGACAACAAAATGGTCAACGAATATATTACCGTTATCCTGGATTATGCGAAATCCGAAGGTGGCGAGACCGTTATGAACCTGCTGAAAGGAGCGCTTTTGTAGGGCAGCGATCCCGTGTAAAAGTAAGAGGTGTCCAATTACAAACATCAGACCCGAAAAAAACTGCAGATAATTGGGATTTTTACCACGAAAGCACGAAAAAAATAAAACCACGAAAAAGGAAATATAAAAATTTCGCGCCTTCTATATTTCGTGTTTTCGTGGTTATTTTTATTTTAATTTGACCGCTTAACGAAAATCAATAATCTTTATAGGCCAAGCCTTCCCAATACTTCTCATTCTCCAGGCGCTCGCCGATATCCACATTAAAAAATTCTGCAACAGGCTGTAAAATTTCAGGTGCGGTTGTCTGGACCTTGCGTGCGGCATCCAATACGGTTTGTAAAGCGTTTTGTGTCAATTTGCCCAGCGGCTGCCGGCACATGCCCGACGGCATCCCCAAAATAGACATCAGCGCCTTGTAGGCCAGCGGATTCCTGGCCCGGAAGGAGACCTCGCCATAGGGAGTCTGTTCGGTTGTTTTGACCGTTACCAGATTGAAAAGGGGCTCCAGCTTCTGCATCAAAGACTTGGCTTCAGACGATTTGTCTTCGTTGATCAATTGGACCATTTGCGTAACCGCTTTGGGCGCCACGTTGGACGCCACCGAAATGACCCCGGCGCCTTTGATCTGGGGGTCGGTCATCATTTCATAGGTTATGCCGTCATCGCCGGATAAAATCATAAAATCGGGCCCGCAGCATTCGCGGGTGCGCTTCATGTTATCGAGACTTCCGGTGGCTTCTTTTACCGTGCGGACATTGGGGTATTCTTTGTACAACAGGGCCAAGTCCGGCGGAAACAATTGGGTTCCCGTGCGGCCCGGAATGACGTAAGGAATAATGTCGAGATCGCCATAGGCCGCGGCGATCGGGGCGATGTACTCTTTGCGAATTTCTAACGAGCTGGGCCCATTGTAATAGGGTTCCACCAGCAATACGGCCTCAGCCCCGACTTCGGCCGCATGCTTTGTTGCCGCCAGGGATTCTGCGGTATTGTTGCTGCCGGTGCCGGCAATGCACAGGCACTTGCCTTTGGTCTTTTGGACAATCGTTTGGGTCACTTTATTGTGTTCATCCCAGCTGAGAACCGGGCTTTCCCCGGTGGTCCCCACCGCCAGAATTCCGGTAATACCGTTTTGAATCTGGAAATCGGCCAGTTTTTCCAGACCGTCATAGTCAACAGCATTGTTGCTAAATGGTGTAATGATTGCGGTATAGCACCCTGCTTTCATAATGGCCCCCTTATGGTTACATCTTGTTTTATCCCTGTAAGGTCTTAATATTAAGGGTATTCAAACGGTAGTTAAAAGCCAAATTGATGTCAAGCAAAAAGATGGGTGCCGCGATGGGTGCTTGAAAAACGTTCTTGTTTCATGTACAAGCCCTTTCATTGTTTTTATAATTTGAAATTCTTGGCAATATCACAACCCGACAGAAGGAAGTCATACCATGACAAAAGCGAAAAACGCGGATGAATTTATAGCCCAGCAGCGACAGGCCATTGCTCAAAATCCGGAATGCGGCAATTCCCATTACAATTTGGGCGTCGCCTTGATGGGCCAGAAAAAATATGACGAGGCCGAAAAACATCTCCATGAAGCCATTGAGAACAGCCCCGGTCTGGCGGAAGCATATGTGGCCCTTGGCGGAATCGCCCTGCAACGCGGCGATCTGGATGGCTGCTTGCAGCATAACCGAACGGCAGTCAAAGCCAGGCCCGGTTTTTCCGAGGGCTGGGGAAACATTGGTTTTATCGAACTTCAAAAGGGAAACCTCGACGAAGCCATCAAGGCCCTGGAAAAGGCGACTACCTTTAATTTCAGGTACGTCCAGGCCTTTGCCAATCTGGCCAACGCCTATTTAATGAAGGGCATGGTGGAAGAAAGCATCGAAGCGAACCTGGAAGCCTTAAAACTGCACCCGGATTTTGCGCCGGTCCACAACAACCTTGCCATTGCCTATCTTGAAAAAGGCGAGACCCAAGCGGCCATCGAACATTGTGAGCGGGCAACTGAGCTGGGATACGAGGTGCCGCCCGAAATACTGAAAGAGATCGAGAAACTCAAGCAATCATAAGACAGAAGTCAGAGGACAGATGACGGAGGACAGCTGTCTGAAATCATAGGACAAATAATTTTAATGATGTCTTTTTTCTCTGTCTTCTGCCCTCTGTGATTTGTCCTCTGAATAAAAACATGCCCCATTTCTCATTCTTTACATCCCACAGCAAAGAACCTGTCACGCAAGACAGTCCGCTTTGGCAGCAGCCGATACCCCTAAGACTCGATGTGTTGCTCAAAGCAGATGACGCTTCAGTGCGCCATGCAGATTATTTTCAGGCAGCCCAGGCCTTTCTTAAAGCACGTTCATACGATGTTATCACCCGGGCGGCTTCGCAACGACTCGACCACGAGGTGCAACCGCAAAACATCGACGACATTCGAATCTATCTCGAAAAACACGGTGCCTATTATCATCCAGCACGGATCGTGATTAGCATCGATCAAAAGCAGCTTTCCTTTGTTCTCAATGTGGCCCTATCTGAATCCGGCCGGCGCTTTATTGAAAGCGACTATCATCATTTAAGGCGCCTGAATGCCGAAACGTCGTTTCACTATTTACCGCGTGTGTACGGATGGGATCGCGTTGCCCTTGCAGAAGGGTTGAATTTCGGTATTTTTTTGGGTGACTGGTTTGAGGATTATCATGAATTCCACCTGGCGCCGGATCCCACTGACAAAACGCTCAAAATAATCGTTTGGGATGAGGCTGGCGGAAGGTTTTTTCTGACAGCCGAACAGACCAAAACACTTTATGCCCAGGCGGCTAAAATACTGACCTGTTACTATAATCTGATGTCCTTTGAGCAGATTTTGGCCTGGCACCATGCAGCCGGTGATTTTGTTGTGAATCTGGTAAACGACAGGCTCAGATTAAAACTGGTTACCGTGCGGCGGTATGCAGTCACCTTCGAAAACCAAAAGCAAGCCGAAACGACTGCAAACAACCCGCAACTGCTATTGCAGACACTGCTGGTTTTCTTTTTAAAGCTTTCGCTTCAGATGCGTCTGGATCGCCTCGAAGGGATCGGTGAGATGGTCTGGTCGGATAAAGCCGCCGTTGAAGCGAGCTTAACCGGCTTTTTGGAGGCCCTGTCCATGAAACCGGATGTTGACATTTTGCCGGATTCTCCGCTGGCCTGTTTTTTGGCGTATCTTTCAGCGTGTCAGGCATCAGACCTGCGCGATTTATCAGAGGCGATCGTAAACCGCTTCAACCCCCGCATGCCGGAGCTGCCTGTCATCAAGAAAAATTTAAGCGAACATGTGGAGACGCTCTATGGTGCCATTCAGGATTTGTTGGAAATGGTTAGATAAGAACATGGAATATTGGAGTAGCCTATTCCGCCGAAGTAGCTTCGGCTACGAAGGCCGGACTGCAGTGATGGAGTAATGGGTTGTGACGATTGAAAAATCCTCAAAGCCAGGCCATTTCAACACGCCAATACTCCTGTTTCAAAGGGGCAAGGTTTCTAATATGACCCCTCCCCATTCAATTTACCTGACGCGCCATTTGGTTGAACCTTCCACCACATAGGGTGTTTGTTTTTTCGCCAGCCGCAAAATATAGTATTGTCGACGGCGCCAGTTGATTATTGCGGCTTAAATCCGCTCTAACGCTGCTTTTTTATTGACAAGCCTGAAGATTAATTCTATATCCAATCCTTTAATTCATTTTAAAAAAAATCTCTGAAAATATTTAAGATTAAGGCAGAAAAAAACAGGTTGAGAGGAGGTGAATCGCAGCGAATCCCGAGAGGTGAAGATGATGTTTAAGCGTTGAAGCGAAATTACTAACATTTATGGAGGTAAATAATGGCAAAACATAAAACCCCGTTGTTGGACCAGCTTGAAAGCGGGCCGTGGCCGAGTTTTGTTTCGGATTTGAAACAACAGGCCGAAGTCAGGGCGAAAAACAAGGAGAAAGTTGAATTTCAGATTCCGAAGGATGTTGTTGAAGACCTTCTGGGTGTACTGGAGCTTTCGTTCAAACACGGCCGAACCCACTGGAAGCACGGCGGCATCGTCGGTGTATTCGGCTATGGCGGCGGCGTCATCGGCCGCTACTGCGACCAGCCCGAAGAGTTTTCGGGTGTGGCGCACTTTCATACCATGCGGGTGGCCCAGCCGGGCGGGAAATTTTATACCGCAGAATACTTAAGACAGCTCTGTGATCTGTGGGACTTCCGCGGCAGCGGAATCACCAACATGCACGGCTCCACCGGTGACATTATTTTTCTGGGCACCACCACGCCCCAGCTGGAAGAAATCTTTTATGAAATGACCCACAACCTGAATCAGGACCTGGGCGGCTCGGGCTCCAACCTGCGGACACCGGCCGACTGCATCGGCCAGGCACGCTGCGAATACGCCTGCTATGATACCCAGGAACTTTGCTATCACCTTACCCAGGAATACCAGGATGAGCTGCACCGGCCGGCATTTCCGTACAAGTTTAAATTCAAATTTGACGGCTGCCCCAACTGCTGCGTGGCGTCGATTGCCCGGGCGGACATGTCCTTTATCGGCACCTGGCGAGACGACATCCGCATCGACCAGGAAGCAGTTCAGGCATACATCGGCGGCGAAATTGCGCCCAATGCCAATGATCACGACGGCCATGACTGGGGCCCATTCGACATCCAGAAAGAAGTCTGCGACCTTTGCCCCACGGAGTGCATGTGGATGGAAGGCAACAAGCTGATGATCGAAAACAAGGAGTGCAACCGCTGCATGCACTGCATCAATGTTATGCCCAGAGCACTGCGCATCGGAGAGGACACCGGTCTGTCGATTCTGGTCGGCGCCAAGGCCCCGATTCTCGATGGTGCCCAGATGAGCTCGATGCTGGTGCCCTTCGTCAAAGCCGAAGAGCCCTATGATGAAATTAAAGAAGTCATTGAGGCCATCTGGGATTGGTGGATGGAAGAAGGCAAGAACCGCGAGCGGCTGGGCGAGCTGATGAAACGCCAGGGCTTTCAGAAACTGCTGGAAGTCACCGGCCTGCAGCCTGATCCGCGCATGGTTCAGGAGCCCAGATCCAACCCGTACATCTTCTGGAAAGAAGATGAGGTGCCGGGCGGATTTGAACGAGACATCGACGAATTTAGAAAATATCATCAGAGATAGGGGGATAAGACCATGGCATTTGTATCATCAGGTTACAATCCTGACAAACCGATGGAAAACAGAATTTCAGACATCGGTCCGCGAAAATACGACGAATTTTATCCGCCGGTGATTGCCAAAAACAAGGGCAAATGGCTGTATCATGATGTCATCAAACCCGGCGTCTTGGTGCATGTGGCCGAATCCGGCGACAAAGTTTTTACGGTCCGCTGCGGGGGTGCCCGGTTGATGAGCACCTCCCACATCCGTGAGATCTGCGATATCGCCGAAAAACATTGCGGCGGCCACCTGCGTTTTACTACGCGCAACAACATCGAATTTATGGTGGACGAGGAAAGCAAGGTCGATCCGCTGATCAAGGATCTTGAAAGCCGCAAGTTTGCCGGCGGCAGCTTCAAGTTTCCGGTGGGCGGAACCGGCACCTCCATCACCAACATCGTGCACACCCAGGGCTGGATTCACTGCCACACACCGGCCACCGATGCCTCCGGGCCGGTCAAGGCCACCATGGACGTGCTCTTTGATTATTTTAAAGAGCACAAATTACCGGCCAAGCTGCGTGTATCCCTGGCCTGCTGTCTGAACATGTGCGGTGCGGTGCATTGTTCGGATATCGCCATCCTGGGCTACCACCGCAAACCGCCGATGCTGGATCATGAATATCTGGATAAGATGTGCGAGATCCCGCTGGCCATTGCTGCTTGCCCGACGGCTGCCATCAAACCGGCCAAGGTCGAGTTTAAAGGCGAAAAGGTCAACAGTGTGGCAGTCAATGAACCCCGCTGCATGTTCTGCGGCAATTGCTACACCATGTGCCCCTCCATGCCGCTGGCCGACACGGAAGGTGACGGCATCGTTATCATGGCGGGCGGCAAGGTATCCAACCGCATCAGCGCCCCGAAGTTTTCCAAGGTCGTGGTGGCCTTTATTCCGAACGAGCCGCCGCGCTGGCCGAAGACCACGGATTGCATCAAACATATCGTGCAGGCCTACGAGAAAGGCGCCAATAAATATGAGCGTCTGGGCGAATGGGCCGAGCGCATCGGGTGGGAAAGATTCTTTGAGAAATGTGAACTGGAATTTACCCACCACCTGATCGATGATTTCCGCGATCCGGCGTATTTTACTTGGCGCCAGACCACGCAATTCAAGTTTTAAGCGCTAATTTAAAACTGCAGGGGGCATATTATTCATAGCATGCCCCCTGCATTTTGCCGAAAAGAGGTAAATTATGGCTCTGGATTATGAGGAATCAAAAGAGAAAATCGTTGCAGCCCTGCAAAAGAAACAAAAAACCAAGTCCAAATTTTACTTCAATGACCTGGCCAAGATTTTAGAAGCCAAGCCGCGCGAGGCCAAGAAAGTCATCAATCGTCTGGTGCAGGAAGAGGTTCTGGAATACTGGTCCAGTGGTAGTACGTCATTATACGGACTTAAAGGTACCGGCAAACAGGCGGGTGCCGAAGAACATGATTAGGCTATTCATTTGCCTAATGCCGGGCTGATTTTCTCTGATCTTTGAACACCATCTTAAAACAAGCGGATAGAATGCGGTTTCCGCGTATCATGATTGCCGCATTACGCGGTGGTTCGGGCAAGACCATACTTTCCATCGGACTGATTGCTGCCTGGAAAATGCGCAACAGATCCGTCGCTCCCTTTAAAAAGGGTCCGGATTATATCGATACGGGCTGGTTGGCCCTGGCGGCCAATCGGCCCTGTTATAATCTGGACACGTTTCTTTTAGCGTCCCCTCAGATTGTACAGTCCTTCTTAGCCCATACCCACCAAGATGATATTGCCGTCATCGAAGGCAACCGCGGGCTTTATGACGGCATTGATCTGGCCGGCAGCACCAGTACGGCTGAACTGGCCAAGTTGCTCAAAACCCCGGTCTTGATGTGTGTGGATTGCACCAAGATTACCCGCACCATGGCGGCGGTCATTTCCGGCCTTGTTCAATTTGATCCGAATGTGATGATCAAAGGGGTCGTGCTCAACCGGGTGGCGGGCGCGCGCCACGAGCGCATCCTGCGTGACAACATCGAACACTATTGCGGGATCCCGGTTCTAGGTGCCCTTCCCAAGCTGAAAACCCAGATTTTTCCGGAACGCCACATGGGGCTGGTTCCCACCCCCGAACACGATTGGGCCGGCGAATCCATTGATACTGCTGCAAAGGTGGCCAACGATCACATTGACCTGGATGCTGTTTATGAATGCATCCAGGATTTACCCCCGCTAGATACAGAAGACAGAGGACAGAGGACAGAGGACAGAGAACAGAAAACAGAGGTCCGGCCTTCGCCTAAAGGCTTCGGCGCGGCAAGCAGAGGTCAGAAGGCAGATGACAGAATTGAAATAGCTGGCGGTGAAGCTGAGAGGCCCCGGATTGGAGTTATCAAAGATTCGGCATTTCAGTTTTATTATCCGGAAAATATTGATGCCCTCAAACTGGCCGGTGCAGAAATTGTTTTCATTAGTCCGTTGACGCAAAACAAATTGCCGGCATTGGATGCGCTCTACATCGGGGGCGGATTTCCGGAAACCCATGCCCAGCAACTGGCTGAAAACAAAAGCTTCCGCGACGCGCTCAAGGCCATGGCCGAAGACGGTCTGCCGATTTATGCCGAGTGCGGTGGCTTAATGTACCTGGGCCAGGAACTGGTGCTCGAAGAAAATTCGTATCCCATGGTCGGGGTGTTGCCATTGACGTTTGATTTCTATCCCCGGCCCCAGGGTCACGGCTATACGGTAGTGAGCGTTGAAGGCGACAACCCCTATTATGACATCGGTGCTGAGATCCGGGGTCACGAGTTTCACTACTCCCGGGTACTGAAATGGAGCGGCGATGAAAAAGATCTGGTTTTCCGCATGCAGCGGGGGGTTGGGATTACCAGGAACAAAGACGGCATCTGCTATAAAAATGTACTGGCCACCTATACCCACATCCACGCCCTGGGGACCCCACATTGGGCGCCGGCGCTGGTGCGCAATGCCATCGTCTATAAACACAAAAAAGCTCAATGATGCACGTTCAATGGATCTTCATCGGATTGAAGCAGCGATTCTTAAAAAAATAGCGACATCACCCGCCCGCTTAACGCCCCAGCATCTTGAAAAGACCATCACCGCAACATACGGCCTGGACAAGATTCGCGCTAAAGCAGTATTAAAGAATTTGGTTGCCAGAGGTGAGCTGGAATATAGCTATGAATTCGGCAGCACATTTCTGGTGCTATCCTTTAACAAACCGGTGCGCATTTCAGACCATGTCGTGGTCAAACCACCGGGGCATCGATTTAAACCGGCGCCCGATGATGTGGTTATCCGCATTCAGCCCGGGGCAGCCTTTGGCGGCGGACGGCATGCGACCACACGTTTGTCGGTCCGGGCTCTTGAATATGTTTTAAAGACAGTGCGACCGAGTTGGCTGGGCGCGGATTGCTCTGTGCTGGACATCGGCACCGGGTCGGGTATTCTGGCGATGGCCGCCGTTTACCTGGGAATAAAAAAGGGACTGGGCATTGATATTGATCCTTGCGCCATTGCGGAAGCCGGAGCAAATGTGGACCTCAATCACCTGCAGGATCGACTGGTTATATCGGAGCGTAAAATCGAGACCCTCGATACAGCTTATTCATTGGTAATGGCCAACCTGCGCTACCCGACGCTGAAAAACCTTTATCCACAAATTTTGCAGCTAACCGATAACGGTGGCTGGATGGTTCTATCCGGTTTTCGGCTGCATGAGATGCAGAATTTATTGGGGCTTTATGCCGGTCGGCATCTTGAAGCGGTTTGGACGGCGGATGAGCATGACTGGGCAGCTATTGCTCTAAAAAAAATCGATCTCAAAAATGCATCTAATCCGCCGCAGGCGGACCCTTGAGCGTAATCCACTATTTTTGAGATAGATTTAATTCTACTTTTTCTAAAATAATGAAGTAAGAAATAATTCGATTATTCCATAAAAAAAGCCTGCATCTTGAGGATGCAGGCTTTTTTTGATGATCAGGTTATTCGCCTTCTGTTTTCGGATGGCACTTGGTGCAGGTTGTCGGTGCTTTTTTGGGCTTATATTTCTTGTTGAAGGCCTTGTGACAACCGCGGCAGTTCATATGATAGGCTTCAGCGTGATATTCGAGCTTGATTTTTTTCTGTTCGGCTTGTTTAACCTTTTTTTCGCGCCATTGCTTTTTAAGCTCTTTGGAGACTTCACCGGGTTTCGTATGGCACTCGATGCATTTTTGAACATCGTCACCTTCTTTCAGACTGGCAAGCGGCTTACCGTCTTTGTCGTGGTGACACTCCCCGCAACCGTTTTTGTATAAATCCGGGTACTGTTCAGCATATTCTTTCTGGTGTTTACCGTGTGAAAACTGAACAATCCCTTTGGTGTGCTCTTTGTAGGCCGGGTCCTGCAAAGGGATGACGTCAGCAACTTTTTTGGCATAAATTCCGGCGGCAAAAAATAGGACAGCACAGCCGACAACAATCAAAATCAACAACTTTTTATTCATGATTCTCTATCCCCTCCTTTGTTCAACGGTTAACTTTTCCCCGAGGTTTCACAAAATTAAGATTATTTCTTTATCAGGCCAAAAGTATTCTGTCAATCACAAACATTTTATGCAAAAATATTGTAATATTCTGAAATTATTGCCATAAAAATTTTCCGCTGAAATAAGAAAACGGGATGCAACAGCATACGACAAGCGCCCGTAAGATACGGACGCACGTCTATCCTAAAAAGACGACAAATTTTTGTTTATTATAGAGTGAAACCGGTAGGGTCAAATCTAAGATGCACTTTGCTCGGCTTTATCTGTTTCATTCTCTTGCTTTTTTCTGCCAAAAATGCGGGCGCCGATAATGCTGAGCTCATACATGACCATTAAGGGAACGGCCATCATTACTTGGGTGACGACATCGGGCGGGGTCAAAAGAGCTGCCCCGGCGAAAAATAACAGCAGGGCGTATTTACGATTACGCTTCAAAAAATCCACGGAAACGATGCCCAGACGCGCCATAAAGGTTAGCACCATGGGCAGTTCAAATACCAGCCCGAAGGCCAACAGCAGTTTGGCTGAAAACGCCAGGTACTCTTTCATGGAAGGCAAAGGGCGGATGGATTCGGTGGCAAACCCCAAAAAAAACCGAAACCCCCAGGGAAACACGATAAAATAACCGAACAGCGCGCCGGCGATAAAAAAAAACGAGGAAAGCAAAACGATAGGGCCCATCAGCCGGCGCTCTTTTTGATAAAGCCCCGGTGCCACAAACATCCAGAATTGATACAGGATGACCGGGCTGGCCAGCATTATGCCGGTTAGCAGCGACACTTTCAAGTAGGTAAAAAACGCCTCCGGCAGGCCGGTAAATATCAGGTGATCTCCCGGCTCCATTATCTTTACCAAAGGATTCACCAGGATATCGAATAAAATCTCTTTAAAACCATAGGAGGCTGCGAAACCGATACCCACCGCAATAAAGCATTTTATCAGCCGACTTCTGAGCTCTTCAAGATGAGAGGTAAACGGGATTTTTTCTTCTTCATCCAGCATCTTTTTTGGATTCCTTGGGCGTTTCTTTTTCATCAGAGCCGGCGCTGCTTTCTTTTGCTGCTTCAGAAGATGCGTTGTCACTGTCATCTAATTGATCAAACGCCTGTTTCACATTGTCGGTGTGATCGTCTACCTCGGTAGTTTGTTTTCCTTCATCTTTTTGCTCTTCGGCGGAATACGGATCAGCGGGTCGTTTAAACTCGGATGTGTCTTCGGTCGGACTAACGGAATCCTTGATATCGCTGCCAAGATCATCGAAGGCTTTTTTGACGTCGGAAAGGTCCTCATCAATCTGGATGGATTCTTTAAACTCATTGGTTGCTTTTCTAAATTCCCGCATTGCACGACCCAGCGATTTGGCCAGGTCCGGCAATTTTTTGGGTCCGATGACGATCAGCGCGATCGCCAGCAATAAAAGCAATTCGGGCATGCCGATGCCAAACATGTGCTACCTCTGGTTAAAATCTATTTAGAAGGCTGAAACTACTGGTTTTAGGTACAAGTGTCAAGGATAACCAGCTTTCCTATGGTTGCCGAAGCGTCTTATACAGTTAATTGGTACTGTGACCGATAAATAAGATAATTTTAGTTTTTCCAAATTTTTTTAAAGGTCTCAGACTTGGAGTACTGGAGCGATGGAGTATTGGAGTGATGAAAAAATGCGTCAATCCTTTAACCATTACTCCAGTCCGGCTTTCGTAGCCGAAGCTACTTCGGCGGAGTAGGCTACTCCAATACTCCAATATCAGTTACCCTTTTGGTGTCTCTGGTCTTAAAATTAAAAAATACAATTCTCCGACATGTGCCAGATGTCCGGCGGCAATTTCAGCATAGGGCCCATTGCCCCAGAACAGATCGGCACGTCCGGGACCTCGAATGGCGCCACCGGTATCCTGATTGAGCACAAAGCGCTGACATTCCACCCAGCGATCAATTTGACCGGCGCTGTTGACCACCGGCTTTTTCGTCTGGATAAACGCCAGGGCCGCATGCGGAAAGATTCGTCGGTCCAGGGCAATGGAACGTCCCGGTGTTAGCAACACATTCAGAGAGCCCAGGGGACCTTCCGGTTCGATTTTGAAAAAGACATAACTGGGATTGTAGTTAAAAACCGACGCCATTTCCTCCGGATGAGCCTGCAAATAGGAACGGATTCTTTGCATGGACATTTCTTCGCGGGGTATCTTTTGCTCTTCAATGAGAAGTTTTCCGATGCTGCGATACGGTCGGCCGTTGCTGCCATGGTAATGCACATTGATGACTTCACCGGTGTTCAGAAAAATTTTGCCGGAGCCCTGAATTTGCAGGAAAAACACATCCACCGGATCTTTCACCCACGCCAGGGCCTCAGCTCTGCCGACCAGTGCTTTTTCTTCGTCGATTTCCCGGCGATCAAAGTAAGGCACCACCGTTTGATCCGTGTAGCGCCCCACGATACTTTGCCCCTTGTATTTTTCATTAAAGGGTGACAGATCAATTTTCATCAAATCTGTCGGCCGGGCGTAAATCGGATAACGATACTCTTCGTTCTTATCTAAACGACCGCTTAAATGGGGCTCGTAATAGCCGGTAAACAGGACTTCACCCTTTTGGTCCCTGCCGATCGACTGATAGACGATGTAATTGGAACGGATGAAGCTTTCTAATTCCCTCTGGTTGGGGCTTGTCCGAATAAAATCCAGAAAATGCTGCAGCGATTTTATCATATGGGCCGCATCGAAGCGGTCTTCGGCAAACGTATAGGTTCGATCGGCCGGCACTCTTTGCAGGTATTCCAGGCTTTTTAAAATACTGTGTTCCAGACCGTCAAGTTCCAGATCATCCTGGAAATCCGGATATGAAAAATGGGACGTGCGGACCAGGGCGGCCTCTTCCGGAGGCTTTTTAATAGGAGCCGGACAACCGGCGATCAATACTGCAAGGGCAACGGTTAATACGAGCACGCATTTGGTTTTCAGAATAAGGCGATTCTTCATCGGTTTTGTTATCCTTTGCGAACGTAAGTGCCACTTTTACCGCCGGTTTTTTTTAACAATTGAATTTGTGAAATGGTCATTGCTTTATCGGTGGCTTTGCACATGTCATAGATGGTCAGCGCTGCAACCGAAACAGCGGTGATGGCTTCCATTTCAACACCGGTTTGATCGATGGCGCGCACGGTTGCTTCAATGCCGATGCAGCTTTTGGCGGCATGCGGGGTAAAGTCTAGCTGAATATGGGTAATATTCAAGGGATGGCACATGGGGATCAGGTCCGCGGTTTTTTTGGCGGCCATAATACCGGCAATACGGGCGGTTTCAAGGACATTGCCTTTTTTCACTTTCTGGCTTTGAATCAGGTCGAATGTCTCAGCATTCATCGAGATCAATCCACCGGCCATTGCGGTGCGAACCGTGGGCTCTTTGGCAGTCACATCCACCATCCGAACACGCCCCTGGTCATCGAGATGGGTAAATGAAGACATGGTTAGCTCCTTTGAAAAATATCTCTTGTGAAATTATTCCACAAAATATTCAGTTTTGCTGGTTACCTGCATTTTAATCGCGTCTAAAGTATCCTTTAAGACAGAGATGACATTTTCCCGGATATCACCGGCCACAATTAAATGCATGATATCGTCTCCCACCGTCAGGTGTTTATTTT
>JASFEV010000002.1:0-51791 GCA_050124655.1 Desulfobacterales bacterium | reverse complement strand
GCCCTCGGTGGCCAGTTTCTCGAGGGCCTCAAACAGAACCGCCTTCTGTGTGCTGGAAATGCCGGTGGTCGGCTCATCCAGGATCAGCACCTGAATACCCAGCGACATGAGCCGAATGATCTCAAGTTGCTGGCGCTCGCCGATGGTCAGCGAGTTTAAGGCCGCATCCGACTTTAAATCAAAATGCAGGGCGTCCGAAAGATCGGCAAACCGCCGGCGAAAGCTTTTACGCTGCGGGTTGAGGCCTTCGGTCTGGCCGAGCATAAAATTGTCCAGCACGGTCAACAACGGAAAATCGAGCGGATCCTGATAGAGCATGCCGATACCCAGATCGGCGGCCCGGGCCGGATTGCGGTAATCAACCTCAACATCGTCAGCCATAATCGTGCCCCGGGTCGGCAGACTGAACCCCGCCAGGATTTTCATCAAGGTACTTTTGCCGGCACCGTTTTCGCCCAGAATGCCGTGGATCTCACCGGGCAGCACCTTTAAATCAACGCCGTTGTTGGCTTTAACGGGCCCATAATATTTGTGGATATCCTGCAGCTCAATTTGCATCATCCATCCCTTCCTCCACATCAGAGCTATTAACGTATTTCAACGGAGAGTACAAAGGGATTTTTTTTACCTTGGAGTACTGGAGTGGTGGAGTAATGGAGTAATGGAAATGCGCAATTGAAAGCAGAAAACAAAAAGTGCAGAAAGAATGCACATTCTTCTGCACTTTATCATCTCGGTAAGAACTTACTGAAATATTGTGGTGGATTATATCGAGTATAAGGATTCACTAACTGAGAATAAATAGAAAAAACTATTTTTAATTTATTAATTAGGGATTTTTTTGATGAGCGCGGCCGCACAAGGATTTTAGCCTTCGGCGTACTGGTCGTACGTCGAAGGCTGAAATCCGCGGAGAACAACGCTCATCGGAAAAAGACCCTTTTAGAAATTAAAAATTACTTGGCGCTACTGGCCCCCTCCATCCCCTCCAACAACTGCTCCATATACCAGATCTGCTTGTCGCTGGCCTTCTGGCCGGCTTTAACAAACGGGCTGCCGTCCTGATAGTTCAAAGGCCCTTTGAACAGGTTGATCTTTTTGGAGCCTAAGCCCTTGATAAAACCTGCCAGATGTTTTTGGGCATCCGCTGCAAGCGCCGGTCCTTTGGTAAAGCCGATGGTGCTGGTGTCAGGATTGTTGATATCTTTCCAGTCCGGCCCCAGCCAAATCCACTTGGATTGCCATTTGCCGGAGAAAGCCGCTTTGACAAAGTCCACATAACCCGGCCCCCAGTTAAAATACGGTACGCCCAGGCAGACGTCATCCGCGCCTTCACAGGCACCGATGTAGTCATACGGGATAGCCCAGACGGCTTTGCCTTCCTGTTTTTTCTGTTTGGCGACCACCACCGCTTCGGTCGTGTCGATACCGGATATCAACACATCAAAGCCGGTGTTGAAGAAATTTTGCGCCACCTGGGTCGGGTCAGCCGTTACACCGGGGATGTTGAACCAGAAGCCGATCCAGGTGACCTGAAACTTCAGCTCTTTGGGGTCTTTTTTAAGCACATTCGCCCAGGCATATTTAGCACCCAGGTAGGCGCAAGCAGCCAGTCGGCGCGTCTCTTCGTTGATGAGGGGTCCCAGATAGCCAATTTTTCCGGTCTTGGTGGTAAGAGCAGCCGCAAAACCGGCCATCATCTTGCCGTATTCCATGCGCCCCATTAAATTGCTCAAATTCTTGGGAGCCTTGCCGGTCAGTACATCGTCTCCGGAGATATGAATAAAGTAGACATCCGGATGCATGGCCGCTGCTTCGCGCGTGCCGTCTTTCATGTCGTCAGAGTTGGCAATGATCAGCTTGGCGCCTTTTTCGACCATATCGTCAACGAGTTGCGGAATTGTGACTCCCTGGCGATCGGCCGGATTCACTTTGTCAATGTAAATCATCTTGGTGCCCGGCACCATTTTCTCGACATACTTGCCGCCCTCATAATGGGCCTGACTCCAGCCATGGTCGTTGTATGGCCCGACGAGAAGCAACCCGAAGACGTTGGGCTTTTGTTCCGCCGCTACCAAACCAGCGCCGGCCAATATGAAGGCAAAAACAAGACAGATGGTTGCGAAACCGGGAAATATTTTTTTTGTCATGAATTGTCCTCCTTCTTAAGGTGTAATGAGAAACACGTATCGTCACCGGCGGGAGAAACGATATAATTCCTTAAAGCGTCTGCTACTTTGATCCGATGATATCCGATCCCCCCAGAAGGATCCTTTGCTCTATCAATAGGGATCACAAGATGCGCTAGTGCGCGACACACATGCTTTAAAGGATCTTGCCTTTATAAATAAAAAAATTGCCTGTGGTCAAGTCTGAATTTCAAAATCATAAAAATTTATTTATATACATTTCAAATGGTTAGAATGTGTAAAATGTTGTAAAGCGATATCTTCAATGATATTAATAACAAAGCGCATATCAGCTTTTATCAAGTTATCTGTTCCTTTATGCCAGAGCCTATTGAACGAGGTTTCACGTGAAACAATTCGCACTGGCTTCGCTCTATTTAAATTTGAATTGGATTGGAGGTTTTTTATTGACATCTCTAATGATGTGTGACCAATTAAATCGTTTACTACCCAATAGCGGAACCATCTCTTATCTTTCATATCTTGCCTGATCGGTCTACTTTCCGCGGGAGAAAAAGTTCACCAGGATACACATATTGAACATGGAGGCATAAAGTGTTTGGCTTAGAAAACATAACGAACAATAATGGATGGGCCATTGCGGCGGCAGGCGCATCGATCGTCTTTTCGGGCCTGGTTGTACTGTCATTTGTTATATCCCAGATTCACCGACTGCTTCAAATATGGGAGGATCGACAAAGGGTTATCAGCCGATTCAAGCAACAGCCCGCTGCCGTTGAGCCGCAAGAAACAGTGGAAATGAAATACGGCGAGCAACGACTTCCGTCGGTAGAGAAACTCGTTGAGGCGTACAAACCGCTGATTGAGGAACTGGAAGAACCATTTAAACTTTCTCAAGTGTTCGAAATTGCTAATAAAAATGACATGCCGCATCCGCATCTGTCAATTCAACGCTTGCAGGAAGCAGGCATATTAGCGGCTCAAGGGGATGGCACGTTCACCTGGAATGAATATTAATGATAAATAAGGGTTAAGCCATGTTCGATCTATTATTTCAATTTCTGGTAAACACGGGATATTATCTGGCCGACTATCGAAATTACATCATGCTGGTGGTGGGCTGCATATTTCTATATCTGGGAACCGCCAAAAAATACGAGCCGCTGCTGCTGGTTCCCATTGGCTTTGGCATATTGGTGGGAAATATCCCCTTTTTCAAAGGCTTTGGTATCGGCATCTATGAGCCGAACAGTGTTTTGCATTACCTTTATTTTGGCGTCACCACCGGTGTATATCCGTCGATCGTGTTTATGGGTTTGGGCGCCATGACCGATTTTTCATCGTTACTGGCCCAGCCCAAATTAATGCTTCTGGGCGCAGCGGCCCAGATGGGCATCTATTTTACTCTGCTGGGCGCCCTGTTTTTTGGATTTGCGCCCAAGGAAGCGGCTTCAATTGCGATTATCGGTGGGGCCGATGGGCCGACATCCATCTTTTTAACGGCAAAACTGGCACCGCACCTGATTGGTCCTATCGCCATCGCAGCGTATTCATATATGGCCTTGATACCCGTTATTCAGCCGCCGATCATGCGATTGTTGACCACCAAAAAAGAAAGGCTGATCAAAATGCCGCCGGCCAGAGCGGTCTCTAAAAAAGAACTCATGATATTTCCGGTTGCGGGCGTCCTGCTGTGCTGCTTTCTGGCGCCGACGGCCCTGCCGTTACTGGGGATGCTGTTTTTGGGAAATTTTTTAAAAGAATGTGGTGTGGTTAATCGGCTGGCCAACACCGCTCAATCAGCCATCATCGATACCGCTACAATCTTTTTGGGTTTTACGGTGGGCTGCAGCACCCAGGCCGATGTTTTTCTGACGCCAAAATCCCTTGGCATATTCTTTCTCGGCGCAGTGGCATTTTCAATTGCTACTGCATCAGGCTTAATTTTTGCCAAAATTATGAATCTGTTTTTAAAAGAAAAGATTAATCCGCTATTGGGCGCAGCCGGTGTGTCCGCGGTGCCGGGTTCCGCCCGTGAAGTCCATTTGATGGGTCTCAAAGAGGATCCGAACAACTTTTTACTGATGCATGGGATGGCATGCAATTCATCGGGTGTCATTGGATCGGCCATTTGCGCCGGTATTCTGTGGAGCTTCTTTATTTGATGTGATGGTCTGCGTTACTCACCGCAAAGACGCAGAGATCGCAGAGAATAGTTTTTCTTGGTCTGATTATTTGAGAGGAATAATCAGACCAAACAATCTGCCTTCGGCAAAACAATTATTAATCACAATTAATATAGTCATAGTTTTAAGACGATCTAGCTTTTACACAGGAAAAAGCTTGTCCATTGGGCAGAGCTTTTTTTAGTTTTTCGCCGTCTCAGCGGAAAACTAAAGGATAAATCTCTCTGCGGGCTTTGCGCCTCTGCGGTGAGATTAAATCAATTTACTGCTGGGTGGGGATCTCTTTGACGCAGCGGAATCCCATCCAGTGGGCGCCGTTGACCGGATCTTCCGGTGTCCAACGGCAGGTGATGCGTACAAAAGTAACCGAACCTAGAAAGCATCCACCGCGCATGGGCAGATAGTCTTCCAGCCAACGGCCTTCGCACATTTCCCAGACGTTGCCGCACATATCATAGCACCCATAAGGGCTGATACCCTGGTCAAAGATGCCGATTTTAGATGTGTGACCCAGACCGTATTCATTCGAATTGCAGCGTTCGGGTAAAAACTCATGCCCCCAGGACCACCAGCGGCCATCGTTACCGCGGCCGGCCTTTTCCCACTGTTCTTCAGTCGGCAGGGATTTTCCGGCCCACTCGGCGTACCTGCGGGCATCATCCCATCCCACAAATACAACCGGTCTCATCGCCTGTCCCCATAGGGGATGTTTCAGCAGCATCGGCTCACGATGACCGGTTGCCTTGATAAAATTTTGGTATTGGAAGTTGGTGACCGGATAACGGTCAATGTAGAAGTCTTTTAAATAAAGACTGCGGGCGGGAACTTCGGAGGCAAAAATCGGGTTCTCTTGCTTGTCCAGCAAAAATATCTGGGCCAATTCTTCTTCGGTTATTCCTTTAGTAAAATCCCCGGCAGGGACCCGTACCATCTCGGCACCGTCAATTGGAGCGATGAGGGTTTCGGGTAAAGAACCGTCACCCAACATTTCCATTATGTTCCAACGGGTTTCCATCTCAATGGGTCCAAACCAACATCTATTGGAATCCTGTGGCAAAACAAATTTATGGCGAATAATCTATGGCATAGAGCAGAGCGCAAAGCGCATCGGGGAAAAAGCGCATTATCCGAACGGTCAGAGCAATCTTTTACCCTATGCGCTGTGCCCTTTGCCCCATGCGGGGATACTTTTTAGGATGGTCCTTCTTTGTCCAGTAGCTCCCGGTACCAGCAGGAAAATTCGAACATACCCTGAAAATAATCGTCTTTGTTAACAATACCAAGGGCAAGGTCCAGTACCCCGCGACCGTACGAATTACTGTATTCTTCAGATTTGCGTGATTGCAAGAACTCTCTGACAAGCATCTGGGTGGTCCGATTGGTGGGATCTTTGCGAATGTCGATCGGATCTTTGGGTTCTTCAAACGGATCCCACCGATCATAACCCTTTTTTAATATGTGCTTCTGGCGCCGAGGCGACATGCTTTCAAAAACAGCTCGCTTTCTTTTTTCGGCCTCTTCAGGAGAAAATTCGCTCATAGGGTTCTCCTTTTACGTTTTTTTCGGGGTGGGGGCTCTTCGATTTTCTCCTCTCCAATTCCCAGATGATCCTCATCATAAACTGTGAGCAAGGCCATCGACAGCGGTACCAGCATGTCCGCCAGTTTTACATACCTGGATTTAAGATCCCGAATTAATTCCGCTGATAGCTTCTGGAGCTGATTGTTAATGACATCCAGGTTTACGGTTGGATACTGCTCACCTTCTTTAAAATCTGATTGGCCGCAGGTATGCCCCTGCCCCCCGATGGCGGTGGGTATGCCATAAAAGCGACAGGTCAGCGGGCGGTTGTCGTAAAGATCGCACAGATCCGCTTCGTTTAAAAGCGGGCATCGAACCCGCTCCCGAGCCAATCCGGCTAAAATCTCGTCTTCGCTCTTGCCGGCCTGCAGATCTTTGTATGCCTGGCGCTTGAGTTTATGAACCCTGCGATCGGCCTGGTTTGCTTTTTCCAATAGCTCGGCTTTTTGACTTCCCTTGAGTTTCTCGTTGAATTTATAGTTGATGTAAAGGGCTTCAATCAAGGTTAAGTCGAAAAGCGCATAACAGCAATCCGCACATTTTTCCTCGCATTTTACACATTCTGAATAGGCTTGTCTGACGCGTTCAAATGCTTCATCGCTTTTGGAAACCAGTGCCTCATACTGATTAAAATAAGGTGTGAAATCAAAATCCATAGTTAAACCATTTTCCTTATGTTTGTCAGATAGTTAACTGATAGTCAATTTGCTATGTTTTTTAATAAACTATCAGGTTAGCCCGTTTCCGGTTAGCCGGTTTGCCCGTTAAGCAAGGAATCCTATCAATTTAAACAAAACCGGTCAACGGGTTAACGGGCCAACCGGCTCAACCCGTTTCATCTGAGCATTTTGAAGTAAATCACAACACAATCATCAAGTAAAAAATGGGCGTTTTAAAGCCAGTTTGAATTGTTTCACGTGAAACATTAATTACTTTCCCACACAAAAGCGGCTGAAAATCTGATCCAGCACATCCACCTTAACGTTATCGCCACTGATAACCCCCAGCGCATCGATGGCTTCTTGTAAATGAATGGCCACCAGCTCACTGGAGGTCCCATTTTGCAGCGATTCAATTACCGCTTCGGCAGCAACGAGACTGGTTTCAAGCAGCATTTTATGCCTTAAGTTGGGAACGATCATGGCGTCCGAATCAAGAGGGATTTTCCCGCCAGCCAGTGAAATGATCTTGTCTTTGAGCTGATCAATTCCACGGTCATACAAGGCGGAAACAGGCACCCGGCCATCATATTGCCATGTGTCCGGTAGGCGTGTTGTCTCGTCTTTTTGAACCAGATCAATTTTATTGAGGACCATGATGATGCGCTTAGAGTTGATCTTTTCATAAATAAGGTGATCATCCGGATGTAACGCGCAATGGGCTTCAATCATAAAAAGAACGAGATCCGACCCGTTAACATGCGATAGGGTCTTTTCAATTCCCATTTTTTCGATCGGATTATCAGTTGGCTGCACACCAGCTGTATCGCTGACGATGACCGGTATGCCCTGGATATTGAGCGTTTCTTCAATAATATCGCGGGTGGTTCCCGGTATATCCGTCACAATCGCACGATCTTTTTTAACCAGTTGGTTCAAAAGACTGGATTTGCCTACGTTGGGACGTCCGACCACCGCCACAGAAATACCGTCTCTGAAAACATGGGCGTCAATGTAATTTTGGACCAGACCTTTAAGCGGAACCAAAACCCCTTTTTGAATGGAATTGATGGTATTTTGGAGGTGGATAAGATCTTCAACTTCTTCCGGAAAATCGATGACGGCTTCAACATGGGTCAGAAGCCCGACCAAATGGTTTCTGGCAAGCGCTATTTGCTCCTTTAACTTTCCACTCAACTGGGCCGCCGCCAGTGCTAAATTTTTTTGCGTCCGGGCATTGATAACATCAATAACCGCTTCGGCCTGGGTAAGATCGATGCGACCGTTGAGAAAAGCCCTGCGGGTGAACTCACCCGGTTCAGCCAGCCGAGCACCCCTTGTGATCACCAACTTCAGGATGGCATGCAAGACCATGGCTCCGCCGTGGGCGTTAATTTCGACGACATCTTCGCGGGTGTAAGTGCGCGGCGCCCGCATGGCTGATAATAAGACTTCGTCTATAATTTGACCGCCGTCCGGATCAATAATATGCCCATAGTAAAGGCGATGGGTCTCAAATTCGACGGGTCGAACATGGGTGCCTTGTCGGATTTTGGCACCAATCGCATCCGGGCGGTTTTTTAGCGGCCTGAAAATGGCCTGTGCGATTCCAAATGCATCAGAACCGGATATTTTAACAATGCCAATTCCACCCCGACCGCCGGGTGTGGCAATGGCGGCAATGGTATCTGAATCTGTGACCATTAATTTTTAACCCATCGCTATCGTCGCGCGGCATTCCTTTTTTTAGGAAAAATCACCAGTTTTCTGAGAGGGCCTTCTCCCCGGCTGCGGGTTTGAACAGCGGAAAAATCTTGCAAGGCAAGATGAACAATTCTACGGTCATATGCATTCATGGGCCCGAGAGTCATCGGTTTGCCGATTTTTTTGGATTTTTCGGCCAACCGCATGGCCATTTTTTCCAAATTCTCTTTACGGGTTTCCAGATAACCCTCGATATCCACTAAAACCCGTGTTCGGTTTTGATTGTACTTGTTAACAACTTTATTGACGATCGTCTGAATGGCATCCAGGGTTTGGCCGCGCTTGCCGATCAAAATCCCGGCGTTGCCGCCATTGACATTGAAAAAAAGCCTTTCTTCATCCTTTTCAACCGAAATTTTAGCATCCGACGTAATGGAATCGACGATACGCTGTAAAACCAGCCGTCCCATTTCGGCGGGATCGTCAGGAAACGAATACAGTTCCTGATCGCCCGGGTTGGCGGCCAAATCGTTTTCCGCTTTGACCGCACCCATGGCAGCTGAATCATCAGACGCGCTGATGTCGCCGGTGTAAGTGCTTACATCGTCAACGGATTCAGCCTTTGGCGCTGATGCCAGCGTATCTTCCGGCAGCCGGACCCGAATTTTGGCCTTTTTGGTTCGGGATAAACCGAATATGCCGCTAGAACCGTAAGAAAGCACTTCGTATTTTAGCTCATTTTTCGGCAGGTTGAGTTCTGCACTGGCCCGTTCGACCGCTTTGTCAACATTTTTGGCCGTGAATTCCAACTTCTCTGACATATGTAAACCTCCGTCATCAGGCGTATTTCTTCTGAGTATAATATTGCTGCGCAATCGATAGAATGTTGTTCACCAGCCAGTATAGAACGAGGCCGGATGAAAAATTAATGAAAATGACCGTAAAGATAATGGGCATGAACATCATCATTTTGGCCTGTGTGGCGTCTCCCATGGGTGGCGACATCTTTTGCTGGAGTAGCATGCTGGCGCCCATAATAACGGTCAGGACCGGTATACCGTAAGGAGGCTCCATAAATGGTATTGAAAAGCCAAAACGGAATAACCGGTCCGGTGCCGACAGGTCATCAATCCAGAGAAAAAAGGGCGCATGCCGCAGTTCAATGGCTTGGTAAAGCATGCGGTAAAGCGCAAAAAATACCGGTAGCTGAACAACCATCGGCAAACACCCGCCCAGTGGATTGATTTTGTATGTTTTATACAGCCCCATGACCTCCTGGTTCATGCGCTGTTTGTCGTCTTTGTATTTTTCACGGATCTCCTTCATCAAAGGCTGCAGCTTTTTCATTTCGCTCATGGATTTGTAGCTTTTTTGTCCCAGGGGCCACAGCAGTACTTTAACCAGAATGGTTAAAATAATAATGGCGATACCGTAATTGGGGATAACGCTGTAAAATAAGTTCAGGAGCCACAAGCAGGGTCTGGCAATGAAATCAAACCAGCCAAAATCGACAAGCTTCTCCAAATCATTACCGACATTTTTCAGATAGCTTATTTTTTTGGGACCGATGTACAACCGATATGGGTAAGTGTACTGGTTGCCGGGCGGTATGGATTTTTCCGGCTGCTGATATTGCGCCATCACAACTTTATCGGATGGTAAGGCCAGATGCATTCGGGCCTCTTCAAGCTGGTCAGGAATTAGCCCGGACATAAAATAGCGGCTTTGAATCGCAAGCCATTTGATTTGGCCATCAAAAGCATTCTGATCTTCCAGATTTTTGATCTTAATTTGTTTGAGCTCATTATTGATCAGAGCGCTAGGCCCTTGAAATGCGTACATTCGTTTGTCACTGGGCGTCTTTCCGTTTATGCTTACAAAAAGCCTGTCCTGGATAATACGTCCAGATCCATTTTTAATGGTTACATTAAGGCCGATAACGTAGGAATCCGAATTAAAACGATATGTTTTTTCGATCACGACACCTTCAGGCGAACGCCAGGTAAAGGTCAGATTGTGGCTGGACGTATTGACTTGGAGCGCGTCACCAATCAGATCGGTGCTGAATGCGGCTTTATCCAGCCCGGGAACGCTTTTACCGCTAAACCCCAGATGGCCGAGGCCATAGGCTTGATCGTTTGGCAGCACCTGCTTTAAAGGTGAATCCGCTGCAACCCGTTCGCGATAATTTTTGAGCAGAAAACTGAAAATCGCAGCCTCGTTCTCAGAAATTTGAGCTTCATAGAGCGGGGTCTGCACGGTAATAATCCTGACCGTAGAAGGTGCGGCAGCTGTAGCGTCCGACGGTGTGCTGACGCCTTTTTGATCGCTTTCGGGCGAATACGGCTTGGCCTGATCCTTTTCTTGAACCGCTTGCTGCTTTTCCCCCACAGGTGCCTCAGCTTTTTGGCTCGGCTCCTGCGGCTTCTGTTGAGGGGGCGGGGGGGGTGCGAAAAAAAACTGCCATGCCAGAAATATGACCAGACAGAGGACGATGGCTATTAACAGTCGCGATTGTTCCATAGTTTTCTCCTACGAGCAGGTTGTGAAATTACCGTCCTTTTCCATTGCCGCATAAGGCGCCAATCAAACAGGTTTATCGTCCGGGGTCTTCGCAAGAGGAGCAGGAACTGCGCCTTAAACGATTTACCCTTTATCCAGCAAAAGGCGTTCGCATCGTTTTGTTACGCGCAGATTGGGGAACCGGATCAACACCACCAGGATGAAAGGGATGACATCGTAGTAGGCGTTTGGATGCCAGAATGAGGCCATAAAACGGACCGTGCTGTTGGATTGCTTGATGGGCATAATTCGAACAGGTTGGATAAAAACGACAACAGGGGCCCAATATGGGTGACAGTGTATATTGGTAAGCCCTGATTGATGTGAGCATCAATATCGATATGATCTTTTTAATCAACATTATTCACAATCTGTTCAAACAAATCTTGAAGGGATGAATATACCTTCTCAGCTGAAAGGTCTGCGGCCTTTTTTTTGGCTACAATGTTGATATCCCAGTTTTGATTTAGCTGCTGCCTGTTTAATCGAAAATATTCGCGTACCAACCGTTTGATTTTGTTTCGAGATGCAGCTTTGGCGACCTTTCGCGTAACCGTAATACCCAGTCTGGAATGATCGAGTCGGCCCGGTTTAAATAATGCAATAAAGCAGTCGTTTTGTACCTTGCGTCCGGATCGGGTGAGTTCGAGGAATTCCGACCGCTTAAGGATTCGATCTTCCTTTTTAAAGGAAAAGCGCATCGTGATCTATCACCCGATTTGATGGCCAGGTCGTTTTAAGCGGCAAGTCTTGCTCGACCTTTGGCCCGACGTCGATTGATTATCCTGCGACCCGCTTTAGTGGACATCCGTTTGCGGAATCCATGGTTTCTGGCCCGTCTTATCCGGCTGGGTTGAAAAGTACGCTTCATTTTATAACTTCCTTATATTATTACTTATATTTAATATTCGTGCGGTGTTAATACTTGTTTTATAAGACCTCAGTGGGCGTAGCCCGAAATTTATGATATAAATCACAAGCTTGAAACCATGTCAAGATTAAATGATTATTCCTGGTGAATTTCAAATATATCGAACTCCTCCAGGTGATAGGTGGTGTTGGGGTATATGACAATTTGCTTGCCGATGGTTTTTTCAAGTGCAGCAATCAGGGAATTTTCTTCGTCGTGCAGCAACTCGGCGATCTGCGGGTTTACCCTTAATGTCAGTCGGGCGCCGTTCATATCCTGGGATTCCCGTAGAATATCGCGAAAGATCGTGTAACAAATGGTCTGCTTGGATACAATATAACCCTCACCGTCACAGTAGTAACAGGGCTCGCACAGAATTCGTGTCAGCGGCTCACGCGTGCGTTTGCGGGTCATCTGAATAAGTCCCATATCTGACATCGGCAACACATGGGTTTTGCTCTTGTCCTTCAACAAGGCCTCCTTCAAGGCGGTGTAAACTTTCTCGCGGTTGGACTTTTTGTCCATATCAATAAAATCGATGATGATAATACCGCCGATATCCCGCAGTCGGATTTGATAGGCAATCTCTTTGACGGCCTCCAAATTGGTTTTTAATATCGTCTCTTCCAAATTGTGCTTGCCGACATAGCGGCCGGTGTTGACATCGATGGCAACCAGTGCCTCGGTATGCTCGATGGTGATATATCCACCGGATTTTAGCCAGACCTTACGCTTCAGCGCCCGTGATATATCGCCTTCCAAATTATAGGCATCAAAGACGGGCTCAGCGCCTTCATAAAGCACCACATGATCCTTTAAAGTGGGCATGTAGGTGTCTAAAAAAGACAACACCGAATTATAGGTCGATTTGTGGTCAATCACCAGTTTCTCGACCTCATGGATCAGCAAATCCCGCACCGCGCGCAGACTCACTGATATTTCGTGATGTAAAATGGATGGAGCCGGGGCTTTTTCATATTTCCGCTGGATATTGGCCCACAGGTTGTTTAAAAAGGCCATCTCAGACGCCAGTTTTTCTTCTTGCTCGCCTTCCGCAGCTGTGCGCACAATATAGCCATGATCATTGGTGCGTAAATCCACAACAGCTTGCCGCAAACGTTCGCGCTCGGCTTCGTCTTCAATTCTGCGCGAAATACCGATGTGATCGGATGAAGGCATCAGCACCAAAAAGCGACCGGGCAAAGAGATGTAGGAAGATATTCGGGCGCCTTTAGTACCCATCGGCGATTTGGCTACCTGGGCCATTATTTCCTGGCCCTCTGAAATCAGCTCTTCAATTTGCTGGTTGCGTCGGTTGTCAATTGATGGGGGATTCAGATCCATTTCAGTTTCAGCTTCGAGCTCCTCGGAATCAATTTGAAAGAGGCGTTCGTATTCTTTGATATCAGAGGTATAAACATCGTCCACATAAATAAAAGCGGCCTGGTTCAGCCCGATATCGACGAAAGCCGCTTGCATTCCGGGTAATACGCGCAATACCTTGCCTTTATAGATATTGCCGGCCACATCCGAATCATCCCCGCGATCCACATATAATTCGACAATGGTGCCATCTTCCAAAAGGGCGACACGGGTTTCATGATCCAGCACATTAATGATCAGTTGCTTATACATACTGCAAAAGCTCCGCTTTTGTGCAAAGCGCAAAGGGCACATCGCATAGCGCAGAGAGCAGAGAGTATAGGGTCGATACTTAGATTTATCCTTTTAAGTCTCATAACAGTCACTCTTTGCGCCATGCCCTTTGCCCTATGCCAAAAACGATGCGCTATGCGCGCTAAGTGGTTATGCGCTTAGCTTTAATATAGTGGCCTGTTTGACCTGCGTATCGCTTAATTTGAATATATGGCGCAGGACATCAAATGGCCGTACCGTCTTTCCCGGCTCGGATTGAAGGGTCAGCTCTAGATGATTTGAATTGCGCAACTCGCTATTGATAACAATATCCTTTAAATCTATCTTTTTCAACTTTCCTTTTCGACCGGTCAGTGTGATGTGAAAATCCGGCTGTGCGTTAAAATCCCTCAGCAGCGTTTTGTCGAACTGACCTTCTGACAAGGCAACTCGGTAACGAATTTGGCGCCGCCTATTTGTCGGCGGTTTCCGGGAAGCTAATCGGCAATCATTAATCTCAAGCCCGGCCGGCAAATGTGCGTTTAGCAAGTCTTTGACTGTCTGGGGGCGGATATCATCCGGTGCAGATATGACAAAGTGTTCCTGCTGACTTTCGATTCCCACCGGCAACGGATCCGCAAAGGCGATTTTGGGTTTGGGGTGAAATCCCTCCGTAAATCGAACCGCAATTCCGGCCCGTTTTAAAGCGCGTTGAAAAATGTTGACCAGTTCAAGATGCCCGAAATACCGGGCTCGATCCCGCTTGGTGTAAAAAATAGCGAGTTTTTTAAAGGCCGTCGGCTTCGGGGACCCGGGCCGCTGAACACCAGGGACTTTGTTCGTTAAGCGGTCACGGGTTATGGGCTCGATTTGTTCAAAATCGCAGACACCACACTGGTTACAGTCATCCACGCGGCAATCCGCTGTATAGGCGCCTTTGAGGGCATTCTCCCATTCTGCGGCCAGATACGCCTTGGTCACTTGGGTGTTAATGTGATCCCAGGGCAGCGGCTCACATACGTCTCGCTCACGGGTAGTAAAAAAATTCGGATCCACGCCTTGCTCCTCAAAAGCCGCTTGCCACAAATCATATCGAAAATGATCGCTCCAGCCATCAAATCGGCAGCCTTTTTGATAAGCGGCGACCAGCAAGTGGCTCAGCTTCCGATTGCCGCGGGCCCATACCCCTTCCAGCCAGCTGACTTGCGGACTCTGCCATTTGAATTGGATGCCGCGCCATTTCAATCGCCTTTGAAGCCGACCGATGCGGTCTTCAGAATCAGCCAGCGACAACTGAGGCGCCCATTGAAAAGGAGTATGCGGTTTGGGGATAAAGGTGGCTACACTGACATTGATTTTACCCCAGCGCCCGGCAGCTTTTTGGGTTGGTCGCAGGGATTTGACCAATTCCACCAGGGCCTCCAGATCCGCTTCGGTTTCAGTCGGCAGTCCGATCATGAAATACAGTTTGATGACCTGCCAGCCCAGATCAAAAGCATCTTTAACCGTCTCCTGAATTTCGCTTGCGCTGATATTTTTGTTGATGATATCGCGTAACCGCTGGCTGCCGGCTTCAGGCGCAATGGTAAAGCCGGTTTTGCGCACCGTTTTAATCAGCTTCATTAGCTCGGGTGTCAGTGTTCCGACCCGCAGCGACGGCAGCGACACCGCCACATTCTGGGTTGCATAGCGCGACATTAATCGCTCCATTAGCGGCACAATACAACCGTAATCACCGGTGCTTAACGACAGCAAAGAAATATCTTCATATCCGGTATTGCGGACAGATTGATCGCAAAGCGCCAGCAGTGATTCGGGCGATCGCTCCCGCACCGGCCGGTAAATCATACCCGCCTGGCAAAACCGACAGCCTCGGGTGCAGCCTCGGGCGACCTCCAACCGTAGTCGATCATGCACGGGTTTGCCGAAAGGAATGATCGGTTTTTCCGGAAAAGGCACCTGATCCAGATCAGCGACTATGGTTCGGGTTACATGCGTATAATCTGAATGATATGGCTTTAGCTTTTGAAAATCACAATCGTCATAGTTCGGCTTAAAAAATGAAGGAATATAGACACCTTCAATCTGGGACCACTGCTTTAGCAGGGTTTCTTTATCGCCGTTGACATTCTCTTTCCATTCCAACCAGCTTTCGGCCAGCTGCAAAATGACGCTTTCACCATCGCCAATAACCATGGCATCAAAAAAATCAGCCACCGGCTCCGGGTTGCACGTACACGGGCCTCCGGCAATAATCAACGGAAACGTATTGTCCCGCTGGGCGGCATAAAACGGAATGCCGGACAAATCTAAAATCGTTAATATATTGGTGTAGTTTAATTCGTAAAGCAAACTGAATCCGATAATATCAAAGCGGTCAAGGGGCTGCCGGGTTTCTAATGAAAATAATCGCAGACCGGCTTTTCTCAGGTGGTGGTCCATGTCCACTCCGGGTGCAAACACACGCTCAGCGGCAATGTCGGCATGCGCATTGAGGATATGATACAGAATCTGCATTCCGAAATGAGATGTGCCGATTTCATATAGATCCGGGAAGGCGAGCGCAAAACGAAGTTTGACGCTGGCCGGATCTTTTTTGATCTGGTTAATTTCTCCTCCCAGATAGCGACTGGGTTTTTCAACCAGAGCGAGTATATCTTCGATGGTTTTAATGTTCATGGATTTCGCTTATGGAGCGTTGCACCATTTCAGACCGGTTGAGTCCGGAAAAATCGGAAAGATACTTGATTCTGTATTTTTCTACCGGCTAACGGGACAACGGGCTCAACGGGCATAACGGATTTATGGGCTCATATTACCAGATTCGCCTAAATAATAGAAGAAGTCGTCTTTATTTTCATGACACGATGTTTATATTTTAGCAGCCGAAAACAGTGCCGATCTCAAATCAAGACAAGCGGCTTGGTCGGAAGGTCATCTATGCAACGTCACCGCATGCAAACAGAAAATAAACTCGTTTCCATCCTTTTTGCTTCGCTTTTCATGTTTTCGATTTTGCTTTTACCCCAACCTGGCAGGAGCCTGCAAAGTGAGCGCGAAAGCCCGATTGTACAAGCCGTCCGCAAAGTCAGCCCGGCTGTCGTTAACATAAGCTCCTCCTATGCCGTCCGCAAGCGTGCTAACCCCTTTTCCGGATTTGGTTTGGATCCGTTTTTTGAAGATTTTTTCAAAGATTTCTTCGACCCGCGCTTCGAAAGCCGTCAGGAACGCGCCAGCCTGGGCTCCGGCGTGATCATCGACGGAAAAAGAGGTTTAATCCTCACCAACGCCCACGTAATCGAAAAGGCCAGTAAAATAAAGGTCGTGTTGGAGGATGAACGCGATTTTGATGCTAAGATCGTTGGCGCCGATCCGGATTCGGACCTAGCGGTGTTGCAAATCGACGCTCAAAACCAGCTACCGTCCATTGATATGGGCAGCAGCGATGATTTGATGATCGGTGAAACCGTTATTGCCATCGGCAATCCTTTTGGCTTTTCACATACAGTGACCACGGGCGTCATCAGTGCCCTCAATCGCAGCGTTCGCAGTGAAGACATGATTTTTCATGACTTTATTCAGATAGACGCCTCCATCAACCCCGGAAACAGCGGTGGACCATTGCTAAACATCAACGGCGATCTGATTGGCATTAACACCGCCATTTATGCCAAAGCCCAAGGCATTGGTTTTGCGATTCCCATCAACAAAGCCAAAAAAATTATCGCCGATTTAATACAATTCGGCGAGGTGGTCCAGGCCTGGATCGGCATCAATGTCCAAAAGCTGGATCAGAAGTTGGCCGGCTACCTGAATGTTCCCGACAAAAAGGGTGTCGTCGTCAAAGCCGTGGAGACCGACAGTCCGGCTTCCAAAGCCGGTCTGCAAGAAGGCGATATCATTTTAGCGATCGGCTCAAAAAAAATAGATTCACCCCAGGAATACTGGTCGATTAAGAAAACATATGCCGCCGGAGATTCACTCAAAACTCGCATCTGGCGCGACAACAAAGTCAAAACCATATCGATCAAATCCCGCGTTTTTCCCATGGAGCGCGCCGAAGATTTAGCCTTTCGCATCATCGGTGTTCGGGTCGATGATATCACCTCAAAAAATCGCAACGCTTATCGTATCCTGGCCCGTGAGGGCGTCGTCATTTCCGAAATTGCGCGTGGCAGCTATCTGGACCGTATTGGTGCGCGTCCCGGCGACCTTATCCGCCAGATTGACGACATGACGATTGCAAACAAAAAAGATTTTAAAAAAGCCGTCGTCAAATATCGACAGAAACCATCCGTGGTGATCCTGCTGCAGAGGGGGGATCAAGGGTACTATATTACGGTCAGAATGTAATCCTAATTCCATATTACAATATTTCAATTATAAGGGCTGTATCAGATGTATCCAACTGGCGTTTCCCAGATAACCGCGTTTATTTATTTTTAGCCCTAAGCCCTTAAAATCAAGTAAAAATTAGCTAAAGTTCTTTTTGCAATGAACCGATATCCATATTGGATCGCCATGAGGCCGAAAACGTAATGATTCCGGCCTTCTCTTTGAACAAATTGTAAAAAAGTTTCTCACGGAAATGCCAAACTCTGAGTAATCAGGGGACGGAAAGCCAACGGGTCCGCCGGAGGTGGATGGCCGGGTTGCCTGGGGAGGCTGAAAAGCTGGGTTGTTGGACAAAGACGGCCCAGCTTTTTACGTTGGTTCTATCAGAAGACAGATGACAGATAGGTAAATACAGCCGTTGATGCACCCTGTCCATCTTCTGACCTCTGACATCTGTCGTCTGACTTCTGATATCTGAAACTTATCCTCCCCATATGGTAATGATCACTGCACCACTCACCATCAGCAGCGTGCCGATAGTCCGCACCATCAGGTTTTTCTCCCTGAAAATAACCCCGCCGTAGATGAGCCCGATAATAACGCTAAGTCGTTTAACAGAGATCATATATGCCGCTTTGGTTAATGTAGCCGCCCACACATATAATCACGATACCGAATATGCCCCAGGCATTGGGCAGCTCATCTTCCAGGTAGATTATAGCGCCAGACCCCTTCTTTCAAGAGTAGATCTTGCCGAGTCAATATGACAATGCTATAAATAGAATGAGAAAAATACAGAAATAGCCGGCGCAACCGGCTAAACGGGCACAACGGGCAAACGATCATAGGAGAGTTCCCATGGAACGCACCAAAATATTTAAACTCTTGAAATCCGATAACCCTCTAGAGCAGGTGCTGATAAAAGGCTGGGTGCGTACCCGGCGTGATTCAAAAGGATTTTCCTTCATCGAGGTCAATGACGGCTCCAGCCTAAAAAACATTCAGGTTGTGGCCGATGAAAAATTGCCCAATTATCAGGACATCAAAAAGTTGACCACCGGCTCGGCCATCGCCGTTAGTGGTCGCTTGGTGGCATCCCGGGGCGGCGGCCAGCGCTGGGAAATCCAGGCCAATGATTTACAAATCATTCAGCTGGCACCAGAAGACTATCCGCTCCAAAAAAAACGCCATACGGATGAATTTTTAAGAACCATTTCGCATTTAAGACCCCGCACCAACAAGTATGGCGCGGCCTTTCGCATCCGCTCTGAAATGGCCTACGGCATTCACAAATTTTTTCGCGAACGCGGCTTTCGGTACTTGCATTCACCGATTCTGACCGGCTCGGATTGTGAAGGGGCCGGGGAACTGTTTCGCGTGACAACCCTGAATCTGAAAAATCCCCCCCAAAAAGATGGCGAAACAGACTACGAGCAGGATTTTTTCGGCAAGGAAGCCAATTTGACAGTTTCAGGACAGTTATCGGCCGAAATGTTTGCCCTGGCCCTGGGAGACGTCTACACCTTCGGACCCACCTTTCGCGCGGAAAATTCAAACACCCGCCGCCATGCCGCCGAGTTTTGGATGGTGGAGCCGGAGATGGCCTTTTGCGATCTGGACGGTAACATGGACCTGGGAGAGGCACTCATTCGCGAGCTGACCACCTACGCCATTGAGACCTGCGGTGACGACTTAGAACTTTTTGCCCGCTGGGTGGATAAAACGCTGTTGGCCACGCTGGAAAACATCGCCCAATCCGATTATATTCGTCTGCCCTACCGCGAGGCAGTGGATATTCTAAGTCAATCCGGCAAAAAATTCGAATATCCGGTGGGGTTCGGCCATGATCTTCAGACCGAACACGAGCGTTTTCTGACCGAAGAACACTTTAAGAAGCCTGTTATCGTCTATGACTATCCCAAATCCATCAAGCCTTTTTATATGCGGGTTAATGACGATCAGGAGACGGTCGGCGCGATGGATGTCCTGGTGCCGCGTATCGGTGAGATCATCGGTGGCAGTCAGCGTGAGGAACGCTTGGAGGTGCTGGAAGCGCGTATGGATGAAATGCAAATGGACAAAGCGCCCCTGTGGTGGTATTTGGATGCCCGTCGCTACGGCAGCGTGCCTCACAGTGGCTTCGGCCTGGGCTTTGAGCGATTCCTGATGATGATCACCGGCATCCGCAACATCAGAGATGTGATCCCTTTTCCGCGCACACCACAGAACATCGAATTTTGACCAGGGGCAACATCTGAAAATATCAACAAAACAGACGGCGGTTGAATATTTCAATCGTCGTCTTTTCTTGTAAGGGTTTGACTTGCTTAAAGAATTAAAGCTATAATATATGAACGCTGTATTTGAATTCGGCGTCAAGATGGCCGATTTTTGTTTGAAGAAATCAAAACTCAGTTGCAAGAAAGGCGAGTTGTAATGGACAACATCCCGCGCGGAAAACTGGTTCTAAAAACAGTGCCGACTGAAGACGCTGCAAAGAAAGTCGTTCTACTGCTTTTAAGATTTGCAAAAACGGCTTCCGCTGATGCGTTGGCCGAAAAGGTTAGAAATACGCCTTATACACTCAGCAATGATATTGAGGCGGAAAAAGCGGCCGTGTTTGTCCAGGCATTTCAAAAATGTGGGGCAACAGCCGTGTTCATAGCCCATGAAGCGGTAAAACCCGATGTTGAAAAGTTTACCCCGGTTGAAAAGCCGCCGAAATTTTCTTTTGAATCACTATCCGCCGCTGAAGAAGCCAAGCCGCCCATGCATGTGAAACCTAAAAAAAATGGGGCCCGCCGGTTAACCCTGATGCTGGTCCTTATCCTGCTCATCCTGTCACTCGGCTATTTAACCTGGCAGCTCTGGCCGATTATCGGTGTTAAACTGCAGGAGATCATCAACTTCCTCAAACACAACATCTAAAACCGGTCTTAAAAATGCATCTAACGCCCAAGGGCTGCGTTGAAAACCGATTCAAAATGCTCGAATACTGATGTGTATGCTCCACTTTTGAATCGATTTTCGCCTTGCCCTTGAGCGTAATCTACTATTTTTAAGACCGGTTTTTATATTATTAAGTTTGAAAACAATTTTTCGTTGTTAACGATAAATAATTTTAAAATCGATAGAATTCCTTAACGAAAATATTCCCATATTTTTATTTTGAAACGCTCGGATTAGGTAATACTTAAATTGAGCGCTTATCGAGGTTGCTGCAGCTACAAGGCAGATGCCGTTCCGCTATAGTGTACTATGCGGGACGGCATCTAACACAGTAGATGCAGTGAGATCGATAAGCCCCTTGGGGGTTTTAAATTTTAAAAATTAAAAAGACAGAATTCCTTTAACTTTAATTAGATTTTTTAAAATTTAAAACACTCAACTTTGGGAACTAAGCTGATCGCTTGTCGAGATTGCTGCAGCTACAAGGCAGATGTCGTTCCGCTATAGTGTACTATGCGGAACGGCATCTAACACAGTAGATGCAGTGAGATCGACAAGCCCTAAGGGTTTCAAAATAAAAATATTAAAAACGATAGAATTCCTTAGAAAAGTATTCCTTTTTTTATTTTGAAACGATCAGTTTAGGTAAAAGTTGTGTAAAAGGTACCCCACCCATATTGACTGTCAGGTTTAGTGTTTGTAGAATTTTACCATCCGAGTAAGAATCGACTCTAATCGATCACCGCTGCAGCCGGAGACACCAATGATGAAAACAAAAATTATCCTTCTTTTCATAACGACGGTGTTATTCATAGCCGCACCTGCCGGGGCTGAAGACGCAGCCCATCATCAAATTCGCAAACAGGCCCAAAAGGCCTACACCGATGGCAACTGGCAGGATGCCTTTGATCTATATCGCCAACTGAGTCTGAATCCCAGAACGGATCCGAAAATGGTTCCCTCGGATTTTACCCAGGCCTGGCAGTGCCTGCGCCAGCTTAACCAGTTGCATCAGCTGGATGATTTCCGTGAGGCGGTCATTGAACAACATGCAGCCAACTGGCGATTGCTGCTGGCTGCGGCCCGCAGTTACAGCCAAAACACCCATTGGGGCTATATGATCGCCGGTGAATTTCAACGCGGCCATCATCGGGGGGGCGGAAAATATGTCAACGCTCTGGCCCGCGATCGCGTGCGCGCGTTGCAACTGCTGCAACAGGCTATGGCGCCGGCCGAATCGGATCCGCAAAAAGCCGAAGTGGCCCAGTTTTACATGGCGTTTGCCGGAATCCTGCAGCAACATCGCGGAACCGCCCAGGCCTGGCGCCTGCAATATCTGACCGATCTTACCCGCTTGCCGGATGTTGAGCCTGGATACGGCCATCCCTATGGCAGCCGCACCCGTTATGCCCCGGTGGATGCGCAGGGCCGGCCGGTATATCATCAAATTCCGGAAGACTATACGACTGCGGTCTCCGACGGTGAGCGCTGGCGCTGGCTGCTGGCCAGGGCCGTAGCACTTGATCCGACGCTGGAGGCCGGCGTCGATTACACCTGGGCCACCTTTTTACATCAGAAATTCGGCGTTCAAACGCTGGCGGAATACGGTATGCTCTTCGGCCGCGGGCGCCCCATGGATAAAGAAACGGACCAAAAAGATGACAGCGGGGTCTATGCGGTGCATACCTTAACCGATCGGGAAACCATCGCCCGCCTGGCGGTGGGGGTCCGGCGTTTTGATCTACCCGCTGAATTTAGTTTCATCGAAGTTTTTAAAAAAATCCTTGAAACCCCTAACAGCAGTCACGCCGGAAATGCCGCCCGCTCACTGGCGCAGATTTACGAAAACCGGCGGCAATACGATCGTGCCCTCCATTATTGGCAGCTGTATAAACCGTATAATCGCTCCGTCGCCCAGCAGCATATGGATCAAATCACCAAAAACTGGGGCGCGTTTGAACCCGCCGGGATTCAGCCGGCCGATACAACGCCCCAGGTGGAGTATCGCTATCGCAATGGCCGCAAGGTGATGTTTAGCGCCCGGCGTATCCGGGTCAAGCGGCTGCTTGACGATGTAAAGGACTATATCCGCTCTGAAAACCGGCGGTTGGACTGGCATCGCATCAACCTCAACAATATCGGCTGGCGCATTGTCAATCAAAACCAGAGCCGGTACGTCGGCCAGCAAGTGGCCAATTGGCAGCTGAATCTGGACCCTGACGAGCGACACTGGGACCGCCACGTAAGCGTTCAATTTCCCGATGCCCTCAAAGCCGCTGGGGCGTATTTCGTCACTGCCCGCATGCAAGACGGCAACATCGCCCGCATCATTATCTGGGTGGCCGACACGGTCATCGTTAAAAAGCCGCTCAAACAGCAAATGCTCTACTATGTCGCCGATGCGGTCAGCGGCCAGGCCTTGCCCGGTGTCGATCTTGAATTTTTCGGCTACCGCACCCGCCCTATCAAAGACACCAATCGCTATCGCATCGTTCACCGGGAATTAAACACAAAAACCGACCCAAACGGCCTGGTGATCGTAGCGCCGGCCCAAATGCCTTCAAATATGTCCTGGCTGGCGACCGCATCCGCTCGGGAAGGACGTCTGGCTTTTTTAGGTTTTTCCAATGTCTGGTATCCGAATTATGATGACAGCGAATACAGCCAGACCAAAACCCTGATCATGACCGACCGGCCGGTGTATCGGCCGGCCCAGACGGTTAAATTCAAGGCCTGGGTGCGGCACACCCGCTATGATAAAGACGACACGTCTGCCTTTGCCGGCCAGCAGTTTAATTTTCGCATTCACAATCCCAAAAACGAGCAAATGTATTCTCAACGCCTGACGGCCGATGCCTATGGCGGTATTGAGGGCGAATTTCAAATCCCGGCAGAGGCGCCCTTGGGTGTATATCGCATCTCCCATAACCGCAGCAGCGTATATGGCGGCCAGACCTTTCGAGTGGAAGAATACAAAAAACCCGAATTTGAGGTCGGCGTGGAAGCCCCCACCGAGCCGGTCATGCTGGGCGAAAAGATCACCGCTACGATTAAAGCCGCCTATTACTTCGGCTCCCCGGTCACTGAAGCCCGTGTCAAATACAAGATACTGCGCAGCGAACACGACAGCCGCTGGTATCCCCAATTTTACTGGGACTGGCTTTATGGACCGGGTTATTGGTGGTATGTCTATGATTATGCCTGGTACCCGGGCTGGCAAGACTGGGGCTGCCTTAGACCCATCCGGCGCTGGTGGCCACAATGGCCACAACAACCGCCGGAAATCGTAGCCGACGGTGAAGTTGACATCGGCCCCGACGGCAGCGTTAAGATCCCCATCGATACCACACTGGCCAAATTGATTCACGGCGACAGCGACCACCGCTATACCATCAAAGCCGAGGTGCGGGATCAGTCCCGGCGGACCATTATCGGTCAAGGTCAAGTACTGGTGGCCCGCAAACCCTTCAAGGTATATACCTGGCTGGATCGCGGCCATTACCGCGTCGGCGACACCATCCTGGCCCGTTTTAAAGCCCAAACCCTCGACAATGATCCGGTTGCCGGCCAGGGCCGGCTCAAACTGCTGCGCATTACCTATCAAGACAACCAGCCCCGGGAGACCGAAGTGGCCCGCTGGGCCCTGAACACGGACGACCAGGGCAATGCCGCTTTGCAGATTCAGGCGTCCCGTTCCGGCCAATACCGGTTGTCCTATACCGTTAGCGATGCCAAAGGCCATTCCATTGAAGGCGGCTATATCTTTACCGTGCGCGGCGAGGGAGATGACGGTACCGGTTACCGCTTTGCCAAGATCGAACTGATCGCCGATAAAGCCGAATATGCGCCCGGAGACAGGTTACAGCTGCAAATCAACACCGATCGCCCGGGGGCCACCGTGGTATTGTTTGTGCGCCCGGTCAACGGCATCTATTTGGCGCCCAAGGTCATTACCCCGGCCGGCAAAAGCGTCCAGCAGACGATTCGCATTTCAAAAAACGACATGCCCAACTTCTTTGTGGAAGCTTTCACGGTCTACGGCGGCAAAGTGCACACGGAGGTCCGTGAAATCGCAGTGCCGCCTGAAAAACGGGTGCTCAATGTAACCGTTGTACCTGCCCAAAAAGACTATCGGCCCGGCCAAACGGCCACGCTCAATGTTCAGTTAACCGATTATGATGGTGAGCCCTTTCAGGGCACGGCCGTCATCAGCGTTTATGACCGCGCCGTGGAATATATCTCCGGTGGCTCCAATGTGCCGGAAATTCGCTCATTCTTCTGGAAATGGCGGCGGCACCATCGATCTTACCAGGAGTCCAGTCTGGCGCGGTGGTTCGCCAATCTGCTCAAAAAAAATGAACCCTCCATGAAACCTATCGGGGTCTTTGGCAATCTTATCATGGCCGAGCCGGCCGCAAAAGAATCGCGGGCTGGGCATAAGAAGGCCCGCTCAAAGGTCGCTGCCCAGAGCGGCGCAATGGGGGCGCCTGCGCCGTCCGCGGCCGGTGAGGCCGACGCCATGCTTGAGCGAAAAGCAGACGAACCCGGCCGGTTGGCCGACAAAGAAGCACCGGCTGCCGGGGATCTTGAGCAACCCACGGTGCGCACCCAATTTGCCGATACCGCCTTCTGGTCAGGCAACATTACCACCGACGCCCGGGGAATGGCGGAAGTCCGCTTTACAATGCCTGAAAACCTGACCGGATGGCAGGCGAAAATCTGGGCCATGGGGCACGGCACCAAAGTCGGCCAGGGACAAGCTGAACTGGTGACGCGCAAGGATTTGATTGTGCGCCTGCAGGCCCCTCGATTTTTTGTGGAAACCGATGAGGTGGTGCTGTCGGCCAACGTTCATAATTATTTAAAGGACAGCAAGGTCGCTAAAGTCTCACTGGAACTGGAGGGCGGCAGCCTGGTCCTGGTTAAAGGCCAACAACAAACCCGATCGGTCTCCGTTGACGCCAACGGTGAAACCCGGGTGGACTGGCGCGTTAGCGTCATCAAAGAAGGCGAGGCTGTGGTGCGCATACAGGCGCTGACCGATGAGGAGTCCGACGCTGTGCAAATGCGCTTTCCGGTTTACGTGCACGGCATGGTCAAACAGGTGCCCAAAAGCGGTGTCATGCACACCGACCAGACCCGAGCCCAGATCCAGTTTCAGGTGCCCGCTGATCGGCGGGTGGACCAATCCCGCCTGGAGCTGCGCTATTCACCGACATTGGCCGGCGCCATGGTGGATGCCCTGCCGTACCTGGTCAGCTATCCATATGGCTGCACCGAACAGACCTTAAACCGATTTTTGCCCACTGTGATCACCCAGCAAACCTTAAAACGCATGGGTATCGATCTGGCTGACGTACAAAACAAACGCACCCATTTAAACGCCCAGGAAATCGGTGATGACGCCCGACGTGCGGCCCAGTGGCGACGCTATGACCACAACCCGGTGTTTGACGAAGACGAAGTGGCATCCATGGTGGCTGCCGGCGTCCGGCGGCTGGTTGCCATGCAGCTGTCCGACGGCGGCTGGGGCTGGTTTAGTGGCTATGGCGAGCAGTCCTATCCACACACCACCGCTCTGGTTATCCATGGGCTGCAGATTGCCCGCGAAAATGGCGTCACCATTCCCGGCGACGTGCTCGCCAGGGGTGTACAGTGGCTCAGAGAATATCAGGCCAAAGAAATTGACCGCCTGATGCTCTGGGACCGCACCCAAAAGAAGGGTAAAGGCCAGGCCGACAATCTGGATGCCTTTGTGTATATGGTACTGACCGATGAAGGGTTGGAAAACGAAAAGATGCGCGCCTATTTGTACCGTGATCGCAACCGGCTAGCGGTTTATGCCAAGGCGATGTTCGGCCTGGCACTGGTCAACGTTGAGGACAATGAAAAACTGGCCATGATCATTCAAAATATTGAACAATTTCTGGTGGTCGATGATGAAAACCAGACCGCCCACCTGAATCTGCCCAACAACGATTATTGGTGGTACTGGTACGGCTCCGAGTACGAAGCACACGCCTATTACCTTAAGTTATTGACGCGCACTGATCCGGCCAGTGAAAAAGCGCCCGGTCTGATCAAATATCTGCTCAACAATCGCAAGCATGCCACCTACTGGAACAGCACCCGGGATACGGCGGTGATCGTGGAAGCCTTTGCCGATTATCTGGCAGCCAGTGGTGAAGCCGCACCGGATCTCACCCTGGACGTCTTTTTTAATGACCAAAAGGTGAAAACCATTCGGATGAATGCCCAAAACCTGTTTACCTTCGACCATAAATGGGTGCTGGAGGGCAAGCAGATTGCGGGCGGCGCCCATTCGGTGACGCTTAAAAAATCCGGTCGGGGTCGGATTTATTTTAACGCCTATCTGGATTATTTTTCACTGGAAGATTTTATCACCAAAGAAGGTTTGGAGATCAAGGTCCAGCGGCGTTTATTCCGCATAACAGAAATCGACACGAAAATGAAAGATGCCGGTTCGCGTGGGCAGGTGGTCGACCGCCGGGTGGAAAAATATGAGCGCCAGCCACTTCAAAACCAGGCGACTGTAAACAGCGGTGAGCTGGTAGAAGTTGAGTTGATCATCGATAGCAAAAACGATTATGAATATCTGGTCTTTGAGGACATGAAGGCTGCCGGCTTTGAGCCGATTGAGGTGCGCAGTGGCTACACCGGCAATGACATGGGGGCCTATGTTGAATTTCGGGATCAGAAGGTCGCTTTCTTTGTGCGTCGCCTGGCACGCGGCAAACACAGTGTCAGCTATCGCCTGCGGGCGGAGATCCCGGGAAAATTCAGCGCATTGCCCACCAGAGCCTACGCCATGTATGCACCAGAGCTGAAAGCCAATTCTGATGAAATTAAACTGTTGATCCGCGATGAGTAAGGTTCGTCCGGCTGAGCGGGGCGGATGGAAATAAAGGCCATGGTAAACGGTTTTAATGAAGTCATCAGGGGAGGATTTCAACGGGTTGGCGGCAACAAAGATTCAGCGGAATGTAGGTCACCTCTTCGGCTTGCAGCCGGTTTTTTCAACCCATCAGCAGCTTAGAAACGCGGCAGGTGCAGCTCGTCAATATGGTGCTTGTTTTCCCTGACAAAATGGTGGACATACGGCGGAACCACCGAGTGGTTCAAATATTGTTTAAAATCCGCCTCGATTTTATCTTTGGAAATGGTGGCCACCGGCCAGTCCTCAGCTGATTTACAGAAGACATCATATTCGCTGTGTCCGGTCACGCGCGATATCTTATACAGATAAAATTCCATTGAATTTTGATGCTTCTGTATTTGTCTGGCATTTAACTTGTAAAGGGCCGCCAGTCCCATTCCCACCAGCAGGGCTATGCACACACTGCCAATTCCATTTATGATTTCAGCAAACATCGGCCTATCTCCTAAAACTTCCACACCAGTTTATATATCGGCCAAATGGGTTATACCCTTTAGCCAAATGAATAATGGCATTCCGTCCAGCGGTATGTTTGAGCGATAACGGTTTTAGTCCAGCCAAAATATTAGGGGTATATGATAAGCACGAATTTAAAGCTGCAAATCATATGCCATTCATTTTGCAAATTAGCGGTCAGACCGAGCGTAACCATTTGTGCGCTTTCTAATGAAGCTGCTTTTGCTATGTAAGGTATTTGCTAATCATGATATGGTCTTATGTCTTCATAAGGTTGTCTGTCATACATGATTTGATGTTTGAGCACTCAATCGAGGGCAAATTTATTCCGTTTATGAGAAAACGATTTCCACCCCCTATTTTCGATGCTGTGTGATCGTTTTGGATAAGCATTGAAAAATCTGTCAAATTCTAGACCCTTCTTCCGATCCCCCACGTCAGGATTTTGGCGCAACAAAATCCATCAATGTGAAGCGCCAAAGAAGATTTTTATGTAGCGCCGGACAGCGATTCGCTGGCTGTCGGGTATTGATCGCCAATGACCCTGTTGCAGCGCAAAGGCTTGCCTGAGACAACATTGATGCTTAAGGTTTTCACTGATCAATCAGGCGAATCTTCGGGTGCAGGCTGCACCCCCCGATGTGTGCAATCTAAGTTGAAAGGATTATGAGCGTGACACCGGATATTATCCTGGTATTGTCGATTTTAGCAGTCGCGATCGTGTTTTTGATCAGCGAATGGATCCCGATGGAGGTCACCGCCCTGCTGGCACTGGGCGCTGTGGCCTTAACGGGTCTGGTCAGCCCGGTTGAAGCGCTGGCCGGATTCAGCAACCCGGCTGTGATTACGGTGTGGGCGGTGTTTATCCTAAGCGGCGGTTTGACCCGCACCGGGGTTGCCAATGTTATCGGTCGTTTTGTGCTGCGCCTGGCCGGTGACAGCCAAACGTTCATGGTCATCGTCATCATGATCACCGCCGGGGTGATGTCGGCCATTATGAACAACGTAGCAGTGGCCGCCCTGATGTTGCCGGTGGTCATGGACATAGCCCGCCACACCGGCAGTCCGCCCTCCCGGCTGTTGATGCCCCTGGCATACGGTTCGCTGCTGGGCGGCCTGACCACCCAGATCGGCACCCCGCCCAACATTCTGGTCACCAATGCCCTGCGCGATGCCGGACTCCCATCCTATTCCTTTTTTGATTTTACACCCATCGGTCTGGTCATCATGTTGGGCGGCATCGCTGTCATGACCTTTATCGGCCGATACCTGCTGCCGCAACGCGATGTGGCCAAAGAATCATCGCGTGCCAAAGGCGTTGACTGGGCGTCCCAGGATGATCAGGGCGAGCAGTTGTTTAAGGTTCGTATCCCGGCGGCTTCGAACCTCATCAACAAAACCCTGGCGGACAGCCGCATGGGATCGGTCCTGGGCTGGAATGTGATCGGTATTACCCGCCATGAAAGCACCATTTTAGCGCCCGGACCTTCTGATCGGTTACAGGCCGATGATCTATTGACCGTTGAGGGCCGCATCGAAAATTTAGACGAAATGAAAAACTGGCAGCAGCTGATTGTGGAAGATAAAAAAATCGATATCACCGCACCCTATTCAGATGAGATTAAAATCGGCGAAGTGCGCCTGCCACCCGCCTCCCCCTATATTGGCAAAACGTTAAATGTCATTGGTTTTCGTAATCAATTCGGCGCCAATGTGCTGGCCATCCAGCGCAACGGCAGCACCAAACGCACCCATCTGTCGGATGAACCCTTGCAGCCCCAGGATCGGCTGCTGCTGGCCGGCCATGAGGAGCACTTAGCGGCCCTCAAGGAAAAAACCGGATTCGAGCAATTTCGTTTTGTTCCACGGCAGGAACTGATCGATGTGTATCATTTACATGAACGCCTGATGGTCATGCAGGTGCCGCCGGACTCGCCGCTGGCCGGAAAATCGCTCAAAGAAAGTCGACTGGGAGATGCGCTCGGCAGCCGGGTATTGGGAATCATGCGCGGCAACGATCCCATCGTCATGCCCGAACCCTCCGAAATCCTGCAGGCCGGAGATCGGCTGGCGGTTGAAGGCCGCCTGCGGGATTTTAAAGAATTGGCTGATCTTGAAAATCTGCAAATTGAACGGCGCACGCGGCCGGACATCCAATCGCTGGTCACCGGCAATGTCGGTCTGGTGGAGGCCATCCTTTCGCCTCAGACCACCCTGGCGGGAAAAACGCTGCGCCAGCTGAATTTTCGTGAAAAATTCGGTTTGAATGTTCTGGCCATCTGGCGCGGCGGCAAGGCTTATCGCTCCGATTTGCGGGACATGGACCTGCGCTTTGGGGATGCCATCCTGCTGCTGGGACCGCGTGAAAAGCTCCAGCTGCTGGGCCGTGAGCCGGATTTTGTGGTCTTAACGGAAATGGCGCAACGCGAGGTGCACCTGGAAAAGATGAAAATCTCTCTGATGATCATGGCGGCGGTTCTTTTTCCGGTCATCATGGGCTGGGTGCCCATTTACATTGCTGCGGTGGTGGGGGCCGCTTTGATGGTTCTGTGCGGCTGTCTGACCATGGAAGAAGCCTACCGGCAAATTGAATGGAAGGCCGTTTTTCTGATCGCCGGCATGCTGCCCCTGGGAACGGCTCTGGATCAAACCGGCGCCGCCCGGATGATTGCCGAGGGGGTGGTGGCGCTGGTGGGGCCATACGGGCCCACGGCGGTGATGTTCGGTTTGGTGGCCCTGACTTTTGCAGCCACCTGTTTTGTGCCCACCGCCGCCCTGGTGGTTCTGATGGCGCCCATCGTGTTAAATACCGCAGCCAACGTGGGGCTTTCACCGCAGGCGCTGCTGATGGGGGTGGCCATGGCGGCCTCGGCCAGTTTTATGACCCCGATATCACATCCGGCCAACATATTGGTCATGGGACCGGGGGGTTATCGGTTCCTGGACTATATCAAGGTCGGCGGCCTGCTGACCCTGGTTATTTTACTGATCATCGTTTTTATTTTACCCTTTTTCTGGCCCCTGACCGGATAGCATGATCCGGATAAAACACGAGGGCTGATCCCATTTCAGAAATAAACTAACTGACGGTCAAGCAGTCTGTACACGGTTATACATAAACCCTCCCATTAAAACTGCCAGATTGGCTTTTTACCTCTCATAATTTTCATCTCTGTTGCTCGCAATATCCCATTCGATGTTACTGGTAGGAAATTTTTGCATCCAAACCGTCATCAAATCCAGCTTGTTGCCATATAACTTTCTTAATTTTATAGATATTTGTTTTTTATTCTTTTTGGCATGAACCCTGCAGACAGAGCTTCCAGTTTCAGGCGACCCCATTGTCTGAAGTCACTTTTTCCAGATTCTTTTTCGAGGCTGACGGCAAATACTGCCCGTTATGTCTTCTTTCCTTCAGCTCATTAGACTTTGAAATTTAGGCCGCAAAAAATGCCGGTCTCATTTGTGACATAAAATCGAACAGGAGGTTTGACAATGATGCACGCTAGGTTACGACGTTTTGCAGCGCGGTACCGATCAACATCAGTAGGTAAGGGAACGATGTGTTTTTCTAAAAATGGCGTTATAAGTTTAATGGTGGCTGCCTTTATGGGCTTAGCCCTTTTGAGTGCTTGTTCCGGCGACGGCAGCAGCGGTAGCAATAACTCGGGCTCCGTGGACGCCCTTTCTATGCCTAATCGCATTACCATGACTCAGGTTGAGGATGCAGGCGCGGGCGCAGGCTCAGTCAATGCGGCGGCCGATCCATTTAGGATCGGCATTGATGCTTACGATGACCCCGGCAGCGACTATTCCGAACAAAACAAAGATACCTGGGTGGAAGATACCGATGCCTTGAATTTAATCAATGATATCTTAGGCGTCGTATCCGATACCGCCTATGATCAGTTTCTGAACGCCGGCCCTTACAAAGCGCTGGTCAGAAAAGTGGATGATTCGGTAGAAACCCAGAGCGGTTCATCCTCGACATCCTCAACGACCGAAAGTCTGATGGAAATCACTGTGGACGTCAGCCGGGAAGACAACGCGTCTCCGATGATTGTAAAGGTCTGGGTCGACGAGCCTGGAGATGGAGACGGAGCACCGGCTCAGAGAATCAGAGGGTATTTTGAAGTGTATGAAGGCGTCAGCGACACCTATCCGCTGGGTCGCATGGAGGCCCACTTCAAGGCCAACCTGCTGGATGATAATGGGGACGAAATCCCGGGCGACCCCGTATTTACCATGGCACTCAGAGTCGATGCCGATGTAGACGGTAATGTTACGGTTGAATCCGTCGATATCGGCGAGATAACCGTCGGTCCCATGGAGGAACGCTGGGATAATCAGCTGAACTTAATTGCCAATGTCGATCTATCGGTGGGCCGAGCCTATTTTTCCGAATATGAATATTGGACCGATGGCTTTGGCGTAGATGAAGAAAACTATGAAGGCTATGTGGCCTTTAATGCCGATTTTTTCAAGGAAAAAGAAGGGACCGATCCAGAAGAAACCTTCGACAAAGATAATCTATTTCACAAGGTCTATCGCTATAAGCTGTTTGATGCGGAGACCGGCAACGCAATTGAATTGAGTTCCGGATTTCCCATTCAAACCGCCAACGATGATTACGGATACATCGGTTATTACGGCTTGTGGATCGAACACGGTGTTGAGGTTCAAGACGGCGATACCGTAACCGATATGGACGGCAACTCCTATGAGGTGTTTCAGGTGGCCGGCAAGCTCAGAAAGCATACAAAATCATCCATCACATTAGGTGAACTGACGGACGTGGAGATGTCTTACTATGAATGCGCTGGGTCCTGTACGGATTATGTCATCGCCTGGGATGGCATAGCGTTTCTGAAGCTGGGCGTAAGAAATACCCAAACCGGTCAAATCGATTATTTGGATACGCCGGTTGCCTTTGTTTTTCCAGATGAATGGAGCGGAGCGTGGTGTCAGGCCTTAAATGCCTATTTGACCCTGGGGCGTTACCCGACTCCCACTAATGCTACGGTCATATCCTACCATGCCGAAGAAACCATTGATCCAGAAAGTGCCGCAAATCTAACCCTTTATTACTGGGGCCCGCCTTTGGGTACGACACATGATGACTACTGGGGCGGTACTGTGACGGAAAAAATATACAGCTTTGATGCGCTGAGCATGGTCTTAATCGATGAAGTTAGCCAGCCGATTTTAGATACCATAAGCGAAACGGGTACCACCATCAGCCCGCTAACCCTGACCTCTTTAGATCAGGCGGAAATGTGGACCGCTTATGATCAGGATGTCTATTACTCCTGGACCACCGGCCCTGACAGTTGGCAGCAGTTTACCACTATTATCGATGCTAACCAAAATTTTATGACCTTTGATCCGCCCTTGCATTTTGCCTATACCCATACGCAGGCAAACGATCTCAACGGTGATGACACTTACGACGGGCAAAAGTTTAGCCTCGAGTATGATGGCTTTGAGCTGCGCGTGCCCTGGAATTTTGATCCGGAAGAAGAAGAGTGGCAACCGGTCATTAATCTCAAAGACGGCACGCTCCTCACCCATGAGAGCTCCCAATATGTCGTTAAAGGCACGGAAATCGGTGTTATGATGCAGTTGGCGGCTGACCCGTCGGCGGCTGACGGCCTGATCCTTGATACAACCATACCGGCGCCGTCGCTGGTATATGATGCGTCGAAAACCGATCTTATAGGAGCGGTTCCGGCGGCAGAACTGGAAGTCATCAAGGGAGAGTTGGTGGATTAAAACGCACGCTCACCTGTATCAATAAAAAAAGCGGGACCGCTGGGTCCCGCTTTTTCTTTTTTCGCGTAATCCTTTTTAATTACGGCAAGTACACCCCAGCAACACCCCTTTTTTAATCTGCCCCGCTTTCATTCAGAAAGCACTGGGGTGTACAAGCCGTAGCTGGATTTACTGGTGGCAGATGCACCTACCCAAAAAACAAGGCGACGGTCCCGGTTGATAAAGGTGCTTTTGAAGCGCCAAGACTGATCCGTCCATGGGTAGCGCCCGGATAGGTCCCCCGATGATCCGCACGCGTACGCCTAACATTTGAAATTGTCTCAACGGCCTGCATAATGAAGAAGAAGAGACAAATGTAGTAAAAAATGACTAGTCATGTATTATATAAGGACTGGTTAACCAGTGAGGATATGGCTGGTCAACCAGCGCAAACAAATGGCGCCTTCCATAAGAATGCCGTTTTGTTTTTGTAGCGATGTTCAGATGATCGCCAAAAACAACCGCAATGTTACTGAGCAGAAACAAAGCCTTCACCATTCCTTCGAAAAAACGCGTCGTCCGGAAACAGATTCGTTATCGGTTGTTAGCCCTTTTTCCGGGCAGTATGGAGCAAAAGGGGCACGAGGCAGAAAAGATGTAAAGGGGCAAAGGGGAATAACTTAACCCGATCCAGGGACAAAAGCAGAATTGGCAAAGAACTTGTTTATTAGGCGTCGGCTTCCTTTAATAAACCTTCCTCTATCCGGTAAAGTGTATCCCCCCTGAGGACTGCATGCTGTTTGATGCTGCTTTAAACGCCTTATCAAGATAATGCGATGATAAGTGCTCGTCGCTTTTAGTGGTTGTTAAAAAAACGTTCCGATATTCAATCACTTTTTTCTACAAACACCGTGTTGGGCCGAAGCTGAAAGCGAAGACCAATTATGCCGCACTTCCGAATTGTAAAACAATGATATGGGAGGCGCTAAAACAGCCATTTCAGCATGGACACAGCCACCTTAACAGACGAAGGTCTGAATTTCAATAAAAAAAATGATTTATTATCAAATGTTTACAGCATTTGACAGCATTTGACAGCATTTGACAGGTTATGGATGAATTTAAAAAAAGTACTTCACACAGACGCATTTATCATTTAAAGCTTACGTTTAAGGGTATTCGTTTGGGTTTTCTCGAAAAAAACATAAAGAATAACAAGTGATTTACCGATAATAGTTTAGGCAAATCGCCAGGGGTAGATTGCGACTAATTAAAGACATCGGGTGATTTTTATGATTAATGATCACATCTTACAGCGCAGAAGCGGCGAAGATCGACGCAAAAAAAGCGACAGGCGCAGTGGTTTTGACCGGCGAAACGGAAATTTTGCCAACGGATTTGATGAAGCCAGCGAGGAAAATGTTTATACCACCAAAGAGGCCTGTGAATATCTTAAAATTTCGCGCCCCACTTATCTCAAATACATCGCTGAAGGCCGCATCCGGGCCATTAAAGTCGGTCGCGGCTGGCGTACCCTAAAAACCGAGCTCGACCGCTTTTTACGCGGAGACTAAAACTTTCGAGCATTAGATCAATAACCATTCAGCAGCCGTCTGCTTTTCTTTCTTGCACCCAACCTTGATTCAAAAGCATCACCAACCGCTATGCTTCAATGTATATACCCATCCATGATTCGTGCAGTCCTATTTTGAAAAGTGAATAAAAAAAGTTGTCAGGTGAAGGAAATCATCACTCACAATAAAAAAGTGTATTTACGTTCAGTTAAGCGTACGGAAAGCATTGTTCTGAGTTGGTGGTGAAGGCAAAACCATACACCCGGCCCACTCAATGATCGAACGGGCATAGTTAAAATAGTAATTAAAAACAGTTGTTTATAACTTTCTTAGCACTTTGGCATTCGCCTTGCTTTTATAGTCGGTAAAGATAAAGGAGATGGCTATTTTGTTCTAAAAAATCCTATCCATCAGAAGATTTCAAAGCAGGGTTCGCCTGCAAGCGAAAGGCGCCATGGCGAACCGTCGGCTGCAGCATTGAGAACAAATGGATACAAGCGGGCCCAAAAAAAGATACGCAAATAAGCAATTGATATTTTTATGAATTGCACCATTAAAAGCCATTATGCTGTCCCGGACTGTCATAAAATATATACAACTCAATGCCTAGTGAAGGCTTTAAAATAAGAAAAATAAAATTATATCAATTAGATAAGCATATAAACGCCGTCTGGCACAGCCCTTGCTCTTTCAAAAAGCGGTATCGGAAGGATCCGATGATATCGTTCAGTCCGGTAAAGCCAGGCTCACCTGGTATCGCATCGGCGCTGATGTTTGAAGTGGGCTGACACACGGCAAATCAACCCGAACCGAAAGGAGGTAAAATTCGCGGGTGGAACCTTTCTAAAACAAACATCATATTGAATCAGAATGATTCAATTATACACAAAAAGGAGAAAACCAATGCGCCAATTAACATTAAACAAGCCCATTTCAATGTTGATCATTACCCTGATTGCCATTTCATTCGCAGCTGTTAGCGCTTCCCAGGCCGCCGGCCCCGCTCAGGCCATTAAAGGCGAGGTGGTTTCGGTGGACCCCGATACCGGTATGCTTGAAGTGATGAGTCCAGAGGGTAAAACCATTATGCTCAACGCCGGCCCGCAAATCGAAGACTTGAAAACCCTGCAAAAAGGTGATCAGGTAATGATAGAATACGACAAAGACAAAAATATTCAATCCATCAACAAAGAAGGCTAGCCAAAGGTCTTCTTTGAACAGGATAAAAGGGGCACACCTGTTGCCCCTTTTATCCCTATGCCGGCGCGCCTTTGGCTCGCTTGACCCCACTCCCCTTCTCGGATCCGTCCCAGTACCTACATCCATCGGTTGAGCCCGTTACCTGCTTGTCCGCCTCTGGTGGATTGACCCGTTTTTCCGGTTGAAGATAAAATGAAATTGATACCATTTCTTCACCACCGGAAATCAAAAAATTGTCCGACGATTTTAATCGCATGTGCGAGCGTCTTAGAGAATTAGATGAGATGAAAAAGGATTTTATCAGCCATGTTTCCCATACACTGCGAACGCCGTTGACCGCCATGAAAGAAGCCAGTCGCATGCTAATGGACGGGACCTATGCCGCTATTCCCGCTAAGCAAAACGAACTGCTGGCCATTACCCATAAAGAATGTCAACGCTTGATCGATTCGGTCAATCGCATCCTGGATCTGTCGCGCATGGAAGCCAAAATGATGGATTATCAACTCAAACCGGGGCAGGTGTTTGCGATTATTCAACAAACAATTTTAAAGCTGGCGCCGATTGCCCAGCACAAAAAAATTGATCTTGAATTAAAACCGTCACGCAATTTACCGCTAGTCAAAATGGATGAAGAACGCATCGCCCAGGTCATGGAGAACCTGCTCGGCAATGCCTTAAAATTCAGCGCTGCCGGCGGCAAGGTGGTCATTGAAGCAACTCTGAAAAACAAACTCAGCCACTGGATTGAGGTTTGTGTGGCGGACAGGGGCTGCGGTATTACACACGAAAATCTGGGAAGAATATTTGATCGTTTTCAGCGTATCGAGGGTGGACGAAAAACCCCCCTGGGAACGGGATTGGGGTTATCGATTGCCAAACACATCATCGCCGACCACGGAGGAAAGATATGGGTGCAAAGCGAACCCGGACAGGGCAGCACATTTTTCTTTACCCTGCCTGTTGGGTGATCTTATCTGTAATCGTCATGGGATGTCTGCATGGGCCGCCACCGCCACAGGGGGATCAACAGTTGCTCGAGGCCAGACAGTTTATGGCCAGGGGCGATTACCGCAGCGCTCTTGCGATAAACCAGCGCGTTTTAAGGCAGTATTCGGAAAATCTGGCGGATCAGGCGTTGTTTCAGCTTGGCCTGATCTATGCCCATCCGGCCAATCCGGACTGTGATGTCCAAAATGCGGCTGAAGCTTTTCAAGTTATCATCGATCGCTATCCCGCCAGTCAGCTGCGCCCGGAGGCCGAATTGTGGTTGGTGGTGCTGGGTAACCTCCGCGCACAAGAAGATCAGATCCGGGATTTAAGGCAACGCAACGCACCTTTGGAAAAAATAGTAAAAATTCAAAAGCAAAAAATAAACCAGCTGCGGGAACAGCTGGAGAAATTCAAACGCATCGACATCAAGATGGAAGAAAAAAAACGCAACGCCATCCCCCGGTCAGAAGAACTACAGGAAAAAAAGAAATGAAAAAAATTCTGGTCGTTGATGACGATCCCAGCATTCTCAAAGTGATTCGCATGCGGTTAGAGGCCCAGGGTTATCAGGTTGTCACCGCCATCGACGCTCAAAAGGCCATCGCGCTGGCAGCCGAAAATATGTTTGATATGGCGCTGCTCGATCTGAAGCTCAATGGCAAAGACGGCATCGAGCTGATGGAAGATTTGCATCAACTCAACCCTGAGATACCGGTCATTATCCTGACCGCTTACGGTTCGATCAAAAGTGCCGTAGCGGCCATGAAAAAGGGGGCCTATAGTTATTTAACCAAACCCTTTGATCACGAAGAACTTTTGCTGCAAACGCAAAATTGCCTCGAACGCAGCGGACTGACCAAGGAAGTCAAAAATCTAAAAAAAATCGTCAAAGAACGCTACGGCTTTGAAAACATTATTACCAAAAGCGAAAAAATGGAAACGGTCCTGGACCAGGTCGCCCATGCGGCAGAATCAGACGCAAACGTATACATTGAAGGCGAAAGCGGCACCGGCAAAGAATTGATTGCCCGAACCCTGCATTTGGCCAGCTCGCGCAAAGACGGGCCCTTCGTGGCCATCAATTGTGCCGCCATACCGGAAACGCTGCTGGAAAGTGAGCTTTTCGGTTACCAAAAAGGCGCTTTTACCGATGCCGCCAACCATAAGAAAGGGCTGTTTTTGCAAGCCGACCAGGGTGCTTTCTTTCTGGATGAAATTTCGGAAATGGCTTTATCGATGCAGGCCAAATTTTTGCGTGTGCTGCAGGAAAAAGAATTTTATCCCGTCGGCGCCCAAAAGACAGTCAAAGTGGATACCCGCTTTATCGCCAGTTCAAATAAAAACCTGGAAGCGGAGGTCAAGAAAGGATTGTTCCGGGACGACCTATTTTACCGAATCCATGTCATTGTTCTACAGCTACCGCCGTTGCGCCAGCGCAAAGATGACATCCCCTTGCTGGCTAATTATTTTTTAAACAAATACGCCCGGCAGACGCAAAAAGAGATCACCGGCTTTACGCCTTCTGCATTGCAGAAACTGATGTTACACGATTGGCCGGGAAATGTGCGCGAGTTGGAAAATACGGTTGAATGTGCAGTGGCGCTGGTCACCCAGAATGTCATCTCGGAAACGTTGATCTTACCCGGTCAGGACACTGCCCAAAGGGGGCTGCAATCCCTGAAAGATGCCAAAAAGAATTTTGAGAAAAATTATCTGATCCAACTGATTGAACTCACGGGCGGAAATGTCAGTCAGGCCGCCAAACTGGCCGGCAAATACAGGGCCGATCTCTATAATTTACTCAAAAAATACGGTATCAAAGCAGCCGATTATCGCAAATCAGCGGAAAAGAAGTTTTGAAAGGACTGCTAGTTGATAAAACTGCTACCGCCGGAAACCTTGCTCTTGCTGACTTTTCGAACGATGCCGTCTTTTTCAAAATACACATGAATAGACAAATTGTCATAGCGGTCATATATTTAGATTTCATGTTTTGTTCTCCTTTCCCATAAATGGCGTAGGAGCCTATAAACCACAAAACCCATACTACATTAAGAAAATAGGCCCGGAATATTGAATGACAACCCCAGAAATGAAAGCCATGTCAATCGTCAACTTTAAACCGATTGACCGTAACCATATCGAAAAGATACCTTCAGCTGGAGATTTATAATGCGACCTATTAAACTGGCAACCATGGGTTGTAAAAAAGTCTGTGCGGAAATCGGTGATTTTGTCATCGATGTGGTGCAACAGGCAGCTTCCAGTGGATGTGTGATCGGCTTATCCGGTGGAGTGGATTCGAGCACGGCAGCGGCACTGATTAAAACCAGCTTTGATCGCTATAATGCCAAAAGCACCAGAGATGAGCAGGCGCTAGAGCTGGTGGGCTATATTTTGCCGTCGCGCGTCAACGTGTCGATGGACGAAACCGATGCCGTATTTGTTGCCAAACATCTGGGGCTGCGCTACGAAATCCACAGCATCGAGGCGCTGGTGGAATCGTTCAAATCGACCAACCCGGAAGCCTTTGAAAATAAATTTCATAAAGGCAATATGATCTCCAGAATCCGCGCCAATGTGTTGTCAACCAAAGCAGCAACGGAAAACAAAACCGTGGCCGGAACCGGAAACCGCGATGAAGATTTCGGTATTGGCTATTATACCCTCTTTGGGGACGGGGCTGTGCACTTCAGCCCGATTGCCGGTTTACCCAAACGGCTGGTGCGCGAAATGGCCGCTTTCCTGGGTCTGGACAAAAAAATTATCCAGCGCGAGCCGACAGCCGGTCTGGAACCGGGCCAGAGTGATTTTAAAGACCTGGGATATGATTACGATGTGGTCGAACGGGTCACCGAAGGCCTGGCGCAGGGATTTTCCAGAGAAGAATTGATGAAGCACCCCCAAATCGTTCCATTGATTGAAAAACAAATCCAACACTATCAATCCGTTTTCGGCATTGCAAAGTTCGACGCGGTAGCAACTGTGGTGGACGATGTGCTCAACCGGCATCAGCAGGCCAAAGACAAGATGAAAATCATCCATCCGCCGACACCCCAGATCACTTTATCGTATGAATAGAACCCGTCTTAAAAATGCATTTAAGGTTCTTGGGTTGAGCCCGTTACCCGCTTGTCCGCCTCTGGTGGATTAGCCCGTTTGCCGGTTAAAGAATAAAATGAGACTTTTTCCTTTCTTAACGGGCCTAATCCGCCGGAGGCGGACTCAACGGGAAAACCCAATAGGAGAAGATCATGTCTGCAGAAGATTTGCGTAAACAATTATATGCCGCTTTTAAAAACCGCGCCATGATGTACTGGCATATTTATGCGACGCTCAAAAACGAAATCGGAGAACCCAAAGCGGCTGAAATCATCAAGCGCGGCATTTATAACCGCGGGTTGGAAATCGGCAAACCCTTTAAAAAATTCGCGCCTGCTGATCTCACGGGGTTAAAAGATGCATTCTTGGCGTTTATTCCAGACGGCGGCAAGATGTTTGATCCTGAAGTGCGCAGATGCGATGACAACGGCCTGGAAATCAAGATGCGTCGTTGCCCCCTGAAAGAAGCTTGGCAAGAAGCAGGATTGACAGACAGCGATATTGCGCACATGTGTGATATTGCCGCCATTGTTGACAAGGGCACCTTTGAGGGTGCCGGTTTTGTCTTTTCTATGGAAACCTGGAGAGCGGGGCAGAAAGGTTGCTGCCTATTGAAAATAAAACCCGGTAAATAAAATTATTGCTCAGCGAAAAAATACTAAAGTTAATCGCATTATGGCAGATAATAATATCGGGGGGATTATGATTTTACAGCGCTGAAATGCCGATCGTAAAATCACAATTTTCTTCGTATCAAATGATCCTCCCAGCGGTCAGACAATCGATCCATTTAATATTGTCAAGCATTGGGGGGCCATGATGCGCAAATCTCTCTACCGTTTCGTTTTGATACTGGTCGTGGTCGGTTTTGCCGGCCTGATTGGCGGCTGCAACTCGATACCAGTGCCGGAAGACAAAAGATCTTATATCGGAACTTGGGAAGGTGTCGGATTTCAACTGACCATAGACGACAATGGCAGCGTGAATTACCGCCGGGTAAATGGTAAACGTTCAACCAAGGTCTCCGGTCCCCTGAAGAATTTTGAGGGTGACGACTTTATTATTGGTGTGTTGTTTTTTACCACAACCTTTGACGTGCATAAACCACCTTACATGGATGGCGATGACTGGTTCATGGTGATCGATGGTGTTGAATTGAGAAAAGTTGCCGGACCGATTGCCTAATCCCTTTTTATCGCCCATTTCTGTCTTCTATTTTAGCTGCCACTATTTTGAGCTACCGCTTTTTCTTGTTGTAATACCCGTATTTTGCTAATACCTGAATCTTGCATGAAAATAGATGAGAATATATTTCTATTATTGGATGATAATCCATTTATTTCTCATCTATTTTCACCCGTTGGGCGAGCCGGAAGCTTCCATCTGCGGCGTTATTCAGGGCGAAGCATAGTTCACTATAGCTTCACCCTGAAGTGCCTTGCATATGAAAGCTTCCGACGCGTGCAAAATTCAGGTCATACCTGAATCTTGCATGAAAATTAATGCGAAAAAGGAGCGGCAACATGCGGTTAAAATGGGCCGGCCTGGTTGTTCTTGTAGTTATTGGCATGGTATCCTGCGTCACCGATTCCGGACCGCGCTTTCACAGTTTGAGGGCTAAGGAGCAACAGCAGATCCAGCAGGATTTGGAGAACAACTGGTCTCAATATATTATTTACTACATTCCACAACACGCCGTTTTATTTGATCCGAAAAATGACAATAACACCTTGAAGGTGAGCGGACGTTGGACCCGGGTGGGTGATGGGGCAAAAAAGGCCTGGATCGACATCTTACAGGAAAACACCCAGACCTCGGACAGTGCTTTCAGCGTCTGGATGGGGGCCACCAGCGGCTTTCTCAAAGTCATCGGACCTGATGAACAGTTATTCGGCTTTTTGGTCCACGACCCAAATGATCTGGTAGCGCTCAGAATCCTCGACCGCAATACGATGCGTATTTATTACTCGCCACAAAGAATCGATGCACCTTAATAGAAGCCATCTCAAAAGCGTCTTTTGATATGACTTCTAATAACCTAACTTATTATTTTTTGTTTGGATGAGCTCCTAGACCAACCTTTTTTTAATCAGCTTTCCCAGTTCGGCCACTGCGGCTGCAATCACCGATTCACTGGATTGAGAGTAGGACAACCGAAAGGTGTGGGTTCCGCTGCCGTCGATAAAAAAAGGTTCCCCGGCCACAAAAGCCACATTATTTTCAATGGCTTCGGTTAAAAGCGCTGAAGCATCTATATTTTTGGGCAATCGAACAAATATGAAAAATCCCCCATGGGGTCGATTCCAGCGAACCTCTTCGGGAAAATGGGCTGCTAATTGCTGGAGCATAAAATCCCGTTTGCCTTTATAATACTGATTATTCAGTTGAACGCGCTTTTCCCACAACCCGCTTCGGATAAATTCCAGCAGAATATACTGGGCCAGGCTATTGGTGGCGACATCGACAAACTGCTTGGCGACCACCATCTTGCGTATCAATTCAGGCGCACCAATGGTCCAGGCCACGCGTAGCCCCGGTGCAAAAGTTTTGGACATCGAGCGCATATGGACGACGCGACCATAGGTATCCAGCGATATGATCGGGGGAAGACGCTCACCCTCAAATTGTAAATCGCCGTAGGGATCATCTTCGAAAATAACCAGATCGTAGCGCTCAGCCAGTTCTACGAGGTGTTGGCGACGCTCAAGTGATAACGTGGTCCCAGTGGGGTTTTGAAAGTTGGGTATGACATAAACCCCTTTGGCGCGCTGACCCCCTTTTTTTAGCCGTCGCAGTTGCGCCTCCAACTGTAGGGTGTCCATGCCCTTATCATCGACGACCACCCCCAGCAGCTCGCCGCAAGCAGCCATGATTGCGCCGGTCCCGCCAAAATAGGTCGGCAGGCCCACGAAAACAGCGTCTTCAGGATTTATGATCACGCGGCAGGCCAGATCCATTCCCTGGGCCGAACCGGCTGTGACGACAATGTCATCCGGGCTGCAGCCAATACCATAGCGATCTGCGGCCAGGTGGATCAGCTCTTCTCGCAACTCGGTCAACCCCTCGGTGGTGCCGTATTGCAGGACCCGATCCGCCTTATCTTTAAGCAACGCGCTGGTAATGCGAATAATATCCTCACCCGGAAAAACGGCCGGATCCGGCCAACCACCGGCCAATGATTTCATGCCCGGCGAATCGATGAGCTTATTAATTTCACGGATGGCCGATGGTACCGCACAACAGGCGCTTTTTGAATATAAATGAGCTAGACTTGATGGCGACATGCTGAACCTCAATGATGATTAATTATAGTCACTGCCAATAATATTATATCACTAGTTTATGAATATAGTCGAATATGATGTGATATTCAAACCATTTGAACATCAAAAAGACGAATGATGGATGGAACCGTCATTTTTAGGCAGGTTTAATTGTCTGCAGGTTGTGTCGCGATTGAAAAAACCAAATGAACAATATGTGATGTTCTGCCGATGATGACACAGTTTGGTTGGCAACGATGTGAGATTAGGTTCGCAAACAGCGCAGGTTTGCCAGATCTTCCGCATAGCCGTAGAGGTGCAGCCCTTTGCTTTCAACAACTATTTGGCCGTCCTCGACGCCGATTTCGGCGGCCATGTACTCTTTTAGATTTTGAATGGCGGCCAAGTTGGCCGGAAAACCATTCCATAGGTCCCATGAGCGAAAATAAACAAAAAAGCTAAGGCTGTTATTCTGAATACGGGTGTCAATGGACCGCAGGCAAGGCGGATCCAGCAAGGTCAGATCGGACGGGTGGGCCACTTGAAGGACCAGTTGATTGTTGCGCTCGCCGAACTTGCGATAAGTATCAATCACCCATTCAATCTGGTTTAGATATAACCGGCCATTTTCCTCAAAAACAATTTTCCCGTCAGTTTCGCGTTTGTCGATAATTTCGCTATTCGATGTTTGCCACCAGAGGAGTTTATCGCCGGACAGCGGCACCCGTGTCAATCGTTCACCATAGGTATAAGACTCGCCGGGTTCCTTGCGGGCCGACATCAAATACTCAATATAGGCCCTGTCATAACCTGGGCCCCCGTAAATATAATCGTGTTCCACCGGGTTGGGAATGCCGCAGGCCGGTGGAATGTCCGGGATCAACGGTTGTGTTCCGGGGTATTTCACATGACCCGTAAAATAATCGTATTCCAGACGGGTTTGCCCCGCATAAGATCCACGGTCGATGACAAAACGCTTGCCATGATCCAGTATATCATGAACCGCCTGAAACCATAGATCCGGCAAGTCCCGGGCGTGAATGGTGTGGATATTCATATCCTTCCTTCTATTGACAATGTTATATTTTGCTACATTACCGTTAGTCAAATTGTCTTGGGGTTGGTTAGCGGGTTCAAAGGTTCAGGATTTTGGGTTTTGCTATTAACACTGTTTTTTCCATTGCCCAGTATATGGATTTTATAGACAGAAGTGCAGTTTTGAGATAATTTCTAAATATCCAGCGAGCTGACTTCTAGAGCATTACTCTGAATAAAATCGCGGCGGGGCTCAACGGCTTCACCCATCAGGATGGTAAAAATTTCATCAGTGTCGACAACATCTTCTATTTTGACTTGCAGCAGGTTGCGTTTTTCCGGGTTCATGGTGGTTTCCCAGAGTTGGTCCGGATTCATTTCGCCCAAACCTTTGTAACGCTGAATCGTTATACCTTTTTTGCCTTCGCGTATGAAAATATTGAGTAATTCGATTTTATCTTTTGCCGTTTGGGGCTCCACTTCTTTGTCTCCTTCTTTATGCGCAATGCTAAACGGCGGAAAATCGTATTTGATAATATTTTTGCCAAGGTCCAGACAGCGTTGGTAATTAGTGGAATAAATTAGGCCGCGGCCTATTTTTATGGGAGTGAACGGTTTGCCGCTGAGCTCGATGAACATTTGCTCGTCTTCTTTGGGTGTCCGTCCGTTGACAATCATTTCAAAAACCTTGCGTTCTTCACTGAAATTCAATTCATCCACCAAATAGCCATTTTGAATCAGTGTTTCGCGCAAATGAGACATGTGTTTTTCATCTTGCAAAAAGGTTTTATTGGCGACCTTTTCTTTAATCAGCAGTTCGACAAGATTAGCCGGAATACCAAGGTTTTCCATGTGATTCAAAACCGAAAAATACTCTGATATACTGGCAATAAACATAAACAGATTGTGACCGGATAATTCCTGCCGACCTTTTTTAAAAGTCAACAGGCGGTTGTTACAAATCTTTTTGAGAACAAAATCATTTAATTCGGACTCACTGTTCAAGTAGTTTTCGCTTTTTTTACCTTTGCCGACTTTAAACAGCGGTGGTTGGGCAATGTATAAATAGCCTTTATCGACCATCTCGGGCATCTGCCGATAGAAAAATGTCAACAAAAGCGTTCGGATGTGGGAACCGTCCACATCCGCATCGGTCATGATAATCACTTTGTGATATTTAATTTTGTCGATATTGTATTCTTCTTTGCCGACACCGGTCCCAAGGGCAGTGATAATGTTTTTTATTTCCTCGCTGCGTAAAATTTTATCGAAGCGGGCTTTTTCGACATTTAAAATTTTTCCCTTTAACGGCAGCACCGCTTGGAATTTGCGATCCCGGGCCTGTTTGGCAGATCCGCCGGCCGAATCTCCCTCAACAATAAACAACTCCCGCTCTTTGGGATCAGAAGATTGACATTCTGCTAATTTGCCGGGCAGGGTAGCATCCACAAGGGCGCCTTTGCTTCGCGCCAAATCACGCGCCCGTTTAGCCGCATCACGTGCACGGGCGGCATCCACTCCTTTGGCGATGATCTTTTTGGCGACCGCCGGATTCTCTTCAAAAAAGGTGCTTAATTTTTCATTGACCAGGGATTCAACAATCCCTTTGACTTCGCTGTTTCCCAATTTGGTTTTGGTCTGACCTTCAAATTGCGGATTGGTGATGCGCACACTGATAATGGCCGTCAGTCCCTCGCGCACATCATCACCGGTGATTTTAGCCTGTAAATTTTTAGGCAGGTTTCCGTTGGAGGCATATTGGTTGATGGTGCGGGTCAATCCGGCCTTGAACCCGATCAAATGAAAGCCACCTTCGGTGGTGTGGATGTTGTTGGCAAATGAAAAAATCTTCTCGGTGTAGGTATCGTTGTATTGGATGGCCACTTCTATCTGGATGTCGTTTTTGGTGCCTTCCATAACTATCGGTTTTTTGTGAAGGGCCGTGTGACGGCGGTTGATGTACTTCACAAAATCAACAATACCCCCTTTATGATAAAATTCTTCTTTGGTATCGCTACGTTCATCTTCAATCGTAATTTTGAGACCTTTGTTTAGAAAGGCCAATTCTTTTAAGCGGCGTACCAAAATGTCATAACTGAATTCGGTGATTTCAAAGATTTCCGGATCCGGAACAAAATGAACCTTGGTGCCTTGTTTACGAGATTTTCCTTTTTGGGTGAGTTCACAGGTTTTTTTTCCTCTTTCATAAGACTGATAATAACGCTTGCCTTCCGTATAGATTTCAACTTCCAAAAAACTGGACAGGGCATTCACCACCGAAACCCCGACACCATGCAAACCACCGGATACCTTGTAGGAGTGATTGTCAAATTTGCCGCCGGCATGCAATTTGGTCATGACGACTTCAACGGCCGGTATTTTTTCTTTTTTGTGGATACCCACCGGTATGCCCCGGCCATTGTCGAACACACTGACACTGTTGTCGTCGTGAATGGTAACATTTATCTGGTCGCAATAACCCGCCATGGCCTCATCAATACTGTTGTCCACTACCTCGTATACCAGATGATGCAAGCCGGCCACATCCACGTTTCCGATGTACATTGCCGGCCTTTTGCGGACCGCTTCCAGGCCTTCTAATACTTTAATATCGTCTTCGGTATAATTGTTTATTTTAAGATCTTCTTTCATATTCGCATCGGCATTATAACACTTAAATAGGTTTTATCTTGCTCGCTTTCAAGCAGACAGGGTTTTTCTTCATCGATAATATTTAGAATCACTTTATCTTCATCGATCACATTCAGCGTTTCAATAAAAAATTTGGGATTAAACATGACGGTAATGGGATTGCCGCTGTATTCAACATCCATATCTTCTTTTGATTCCCCGATATCGGGATTGGTCGATGTAATGACCAACTTATTTTTGTCAAAATTAAAAATGACGCCTTTATAATCTTCTGAGCTTAAAATAGACATGCGCTTGAGCATCATTAAAAAGGGCTGGCGCTCCATGACAATTGAATGACCGCCTTTTTTAACAATAATATCGCCATATTCAGGAAAATCCCCTTCCAACAGAAGAATAATCAGCGTTTCTGTATCTTTTTTAATAACAAAATTGTTGTCTTTAAAGCCGATTTTTACAGGACCTTCGTCATCCAGAAATTTGCTGATTTCAACAAGACCCTTTTTGGGGATAATCACATTGTCCCCAAATGGCAAAGGGGCATCCTTTTCAAATACGGTATCGACTTTGGAAAGGCGACTGCCGTCAGTGGAAACAAAACGAAACAAATTATTCTTTTTTTCATCAAGCCGCTCAGCATAAACACCGATTATATGGGCGCGTTTATCATCGCTTGAGCCACTGACAATAACAGCACGTTCAATCATTTTGTTAAGGGCTGCAGAATCAATTTCAAAAAATTCGATAGCCTCTATTTTGGGGATTTCGGGAAAATCGTCCGGATTCAAACCGACGATATGATATTCAATATTTTTATTACCAATTTCAATCCAATGGTTTTCAACTTCATTTAATAAAATGTCTTCCGTGGGAAAATCTCTGACAATTTCATATAATTTTCGGGCATTTATTGTGATTATACCTTCTTTTTCAACTTTAGCCGGATAAAAGCCTTCAAAACCGGTTTCAAGATCCGTGGCTGAAATTAACAGTCCATCTTGTTCCGTTTTTAAAAGGACATTAGTGGTAATGGCCAAATTTGTTCGGCGGCCAGTCAATCCCTGTACCTTGGATAAAACAGGTAATAAGTCCGCTTTCTTGATGGTCGCTTTCATAACAGTTTCCTTAATTATATATCTTAAAATAAAAAGATAAAATAATAATAGAATGTTAATTATGCTAAGAACGTTTTAACAGCTTAAAATATTGAAAAAATATTTTAAACATAATTGATGAAAAACGTTATAATTTAAGGCTCATAAACGGGTCAATATCAGCAGAATTAAATAATTGTTGATAACGGTTCGTTTTTCAACAAACAAATTAGCATTTATTGGCACTCTGATGTTTAAAAGTTAAAGCGGATCCTATTTTTAAATTTAGCGTGCCGCGCGAAACCATTTTTTCATCAACGATGTTTCACGGTTATGCCAGCGGTTAGATAACCTTATTTTAATAAAGGTTTTATATAATTTTTCTAAAAATTGCAAGATCTTATCATAAAGAAAGATTTTTTCTAAAACAAGGCCTTCCATATCTTCCGGACCTTGTGGTGGCGCAATTTTCGGTGTTTTTACACTGCTCAGGTTCAGGCTCTCTCCCTTCAACGTAAATTGCCATTTTAGTTCGGCGGATCGATATACCAGATTTAGTTCTGCCACCAGAGCGCCTTTTTGTAAGGCCAGCATGGCTTCTTCAAGACCGGCATTCTCCCCCCTAACTGTAATCTTTTCAACCGCCTTTTTATGCCGTTTTAAAAGGACCATACGGTTGCCGATTTCCAATGATGTTAAATCCGGATCGGTCTTTCTTAGGATGGCCGGGTGCTCATCGATCAAAAACCACAACCAGGTTAAAAACTCTTCTCCTAAAAATTTATAACGGTTATATGCAACAGCAACATCCAGCATTTTAATAATGGTTTATCCTGTAAATGGAGTTTGTGTCAGTTCAAGCAGCGTATCTTTTTGAGTATCCGTCAAATCTGAGGCATAAAAGGCGGCCGTATAGGGAATCATTCGAATCAGCGTTACATCAAACGATTGTAAAAATAGCGTTTCCAACACTTCATTAGCCGCCTTGAGATTGGAAAAAAACCACAATGCGGCGTCCTCATAATTCCAGACGATATCATAAATGTGGGGTGTTGCCGGAACCGTTGCGAATAGGCGATCCATTACCTGGTCTCGAATATGCTCTTTTTCACTTCGCGACAAATAAGGTCGGCCGCTTTCAGACAGACGTCTTTCTGATTCAAGTACCATATGTTTTTTAATCAATTTGGGAGCAATGGTTTTGCGATCGATTCGTAATGAAAAGACAAGGAATTTTCCATATACAAAAGAAGATCCTCCAAAGTCAGGATGATATGGTTTTTCAAAAGATGTCCAGCCCACGACTTTTTCCAAAGACGGATCATCGATTTCAACAATGGCATGTTTGTTCAAACCTGCGGCAACTGTTTCCAGAATGGGGGTTTCAAGTTTTCCATCAACCTGGTAGCGCGTCATGGAAACCGAGCTAGACAAAGCACTCATATTCTGATTATTATACCTCTAATATCATTAAGCCTTCAGAGAACGATTCCGTATTTTGGAATATATTGATTAAAAGCGGAAAAAACACCATATATAGTATATAATATAAAATATGATAAGTATATAACGTGTTTGTTAAAAACGCTCAAGCTAAATTTAGGATTAAAAAAAGACCCGAAAAGTGGTATGAAGATGAGGTTTGCCGGTTATCTACTATTCAGAATAACCGCGATCATTTATCCTCCATGGCGCCGAAAATAATATAAACGGCACTATTATTTTGAAGAAAATTCCATGAAATTTATTGCCGACTTACACGTTCATTCAAAGTACTCAAGAGCAACAGCGAAAAACCTGGATTTGGAAAATTTATACATTGCTGCTCAGCTTAAGGGTATTACCGTTGTCGGAACCGGTGATTTTACCTATCCGGCCTGGTTTGAAGAAATTTCAGATAAACTGGTTGAGGCTGAATCTGGACTGTATAAACTCAAAGCGGAGTTAGAGCGATATTGCGACCAGCAGGTGCCGGATGCCTGCCGGGGACCGGTGCGCTTTATGCTGGTGACTGAAATCAGTAATATATATAAGAAGAACGACAAAACCCGCAAAAACCACAACCTTGTATTCGCACCCAACGTCGATGTTGCCCGGCGATTCAGCCAGCGATTGGATAAAATAGGCAACATACGGTCCGACGGCCGGCCGATCCTGGGCTTGGATGCGCGAGACCTGCTTGAGTTATTGCTTGACACTTCAGAAGAGGCTTTTTTAATTCCAGCTCACATCTGGACCCCCTGGTTTTCCGTGCTGGGATCAAAATCCGGATTTGATTCCATTGCCGAGTGCTTCGAAGATTTAACATCACAAATTTTTGCAGTTGAAACCGGGCTTTCATCTGATCCGGCGATGAACTGGCGGGTATCATCACTGGATGCCTTCACACTGGTTTCCAACTCAGATGCACATTCGCCGCTTAATCTGGGGCGCGAAGCCAATTTGTTCAACACCGAGCTTTCCTATACAGCCATAAAAACAGCCCTGAAAAGCGGTGATCCCGAAGAATTTCTCGGCACTCTGGAATTTTATCCTGAAGAAGGCAAATACCATATCGATGGTCACCGCGCCTGTAACATTTCCTTCTGGCCCGCGACGACAAGCAAACATAATGGGCTGTGCCCAGTTTGCAGCAAACCCCTGACACTGGGCGTATTGCATCGTGTTGAAGAATTGGCCGATCATAAAGAGGGTCGCAAACCGACCCGCCATGCGCCTTACCACAGCGTCATTCAACTAGCGGACCTTCTGTCTGAGGTGATGCAGGTCGGTCCTAAATCCAAAAAGGTCACCCGGGCGTATCAAAGCCTTCTGGAAAAACTGGGTTCGGAATTTAACATTTTACACACGCTGGCAACCGATGTGATCGAGCAGGCCGGTATCCCCTTGCTGGCTGAAGCTGTTCGGCGCATGCGGCAGCGGGAAATTAACGTCATTCCCGGATTTGACGGGCAATATGGTCGGGTTCAAATCTTTAAGGACGATGATCGAGCAGCCCTTTTGGGCCAGCAATCACTTTTTGCAATCAGCGCGCCTCAGGCG
>JASFEV010000001.1:0-56262 GCA_050124655.1 Desulfobacterales bacterium | reverse complement strand
AGACATCATTGATTTTTCTTTCTGTAGGTTTCGATGTTGGCCTCGACCTCATCCCGAATTTTTTTGGAAAAGGTTTTGCCCTCCAAGCGTTGGATGGCTTTTGTGGATACATTCACAAACTCAGCAACCTGGTCCGGTGATGGGACAATGATTTTTATTCCCTGATCGACCATCACCTGCATGGCTTCCTGGTTTTCCCGGCGGATTTTTTGCTTCAGCCGGATCATCTGGCGCTGCCAGACGTCCATAACGATTTTCTGGTGGGCGGGTGTTAGTTTGTCAAACACCTTTTTCTTGATGACCACACCGCCGATGAGATAGATGAGCTTAACATCAGTGATGTAGCGGGTTTTGGTAAACCATTGCAGGGATATTGCGCCGCTCGGTGGGGCGTAGACCACATCCACCAGACCGGTTTGCAGACCGACTAAAACGTCCGGCACCGATAGCGGAATGGCTGAAACATTGGCCTCTTCAAAAATCAGGCGGGTCATGGGCGCATCTTCCCAGGTCCAGACCTTGAGTTTTCGCAGATCAGCGAGAGTGGCCACCGGTTTGGTCGACATCAGACGTACAAACCCCCCTTCGGACCAACCTAAAAGAATAGTGTTGTTTTTCTCGAAGCCCTTTCGAAAAAACGCATCCATTTGGGCTAAAACAAAATCAACTTCATGGTGGGACTCGAAAATAAAGGGGATCTGGAAGACATCCATTTCGGAAAAGATCGCCGATAGGCCTGCGGAAGTCAGAGCGGCAGCATGTATCTGCCCGATATACATTTTTCGCAGCATATCTTTTTCATCTCCCAGCACGCCACCGGCATAAAACTTAAAACGCACCTGCCCATTGGTTTTTTGCTGTATCTCGGCGTCAATGGCATTAAATGTTTCAATCCATGAGCTGCCTTCCGGGGCAAGCGTTGCCAGTTTAATAGCCATGGTTTTGGCGGGGGCGGCAGCTGCAAATCCCATCAGCAATACGATGATGATACTGAATCCAACAATTGTCACCGCTAATGATCGCTGCATGCCTATGTCTCCTAAAAAAAATCGTCAGTTTGTGCGAGCAATTCTGTTGCCCTCTGGTGGGCCACGGTATTGAGCAATGTTAATTGCGGGATTTTATCGGCCGGGGTATCCAAGACCTGTTGGAGGTTGGCGACAAACAATTCCCTGTCCAACCTTTTGCGGGCATAATGACTGGCAAAATAGACCCGGGTCATTAAAAACGCATCCTGGCTAAAGGCCAGCGCTTTTTGAAAATGATGGTGCGCCTTGTCTAAATCGCCGCCGGCGATGGAAGGTCTGGAGGCCAGCAGGATGCCCATGAACAGATGCGAACCGCCGTAATAAAACTGCTCATCGAGCACCAACACGCGTTTCATGAGTACTTCCACCCGTGGCAGTTCCGCCACTGCAGCGATGGAGCCTAAATTGAGCCGAATCCAACTGCCCCAGCACGTCCCGGTCCAGAACATATACGGCAAATCTTCTTTGCCGAGCGTATTGACCGCTGCTTCAAATTCGTTAAAGGGTTTGGAGACCGGCTCCTTGATGCCCCGTAGTTCCAAAGCGCGCAGGGCATAATCTTTGGCTTTGGTAAACAGGACGCGGGCATAGTCCTGGTCTTCATCTTCAATAAAAGCGGAAGCGAATGAGGCATATGCCTGGGCGGCCGCCAGCAGCAGACGTGCATTGTTTGGTACGGCTTCAACCATACCGTCAATGAGCATCAGATAGGCGGGCATGCCTTCCCGGATAATCCTTAAATCCGATTGTTTATTGGCCGATTTTGAAATTTCTTCCAGAAGCGTTGCCGTGGATCCGACCGTCATTTCCTTATTGGAAATGCAGGCTGCCGGGATGGTGAGGATGAGGAAGATCGAAAGGATCCTGCTCCAATTCTGAAAAAAACGCATTGCCGATACCTCAACGGGTTTAAAGATGATTGGGGCTGTTGGCGTTATATTGCCAAATCGCGCCGCTTGTCAACCAGCCAGGACCGCCGACAAGCCGGTTTTTCAATCTAATGTGTAAAGAACCTGATCAAGCTATAAAGTGCCAAGTTTCTCATCTAATTTCATGCAAAATCAGGCATTAAAAAAGGGCGGCCTACCAGCTTAACACTGGCAATTACCACCCCTTTTTGAATTCAGCTATTGATCAACAAACGTATGTCTAAGTTTCACCACAAGATCTGGTCTAGCGTCGGCAACAGCGCTTATGGAATCGACAAGATTAAAAAGCGAATGCGAGCAGATAATGACCGCACCGTCTTCTGTTGTTACGATGTTGAATCAGACGCTTGCATTATTCGGCCGGAATGTAAGGTATTTCTTCTCCCCACCAACCCCTTTCAGCTGACATTTGCGCATCCTGGGCATTTACATTTTTGTAACCGCCCCAGCTAAACTTGACGTGATCCCAATCTTTATACAGCGTATCATGGGCTAAAAATTCGTCACTGCATCCTGAGAGCAGCAACACCAAAAACAATAAGATAATCAGCTTTTTCATGATCTTTCCTCCTTTCTAAAATCTGCCCCCAATGCCCAGAAAATAGAATCATCAACAACGACAATATTATGCATAATTTGCTAAAAGACAACAAAAAAATGAACGGAAGAGGAAAAAAACGTACTTGCACTTTATGTATAGAAGTATTGTGCAAAAAAACCCACATCAACCCCCTATCTTCATGCCTTCAATGGTCTGATGGGCACATGACACCTCAAAGAACGACCTAAAGTTTGGCGCTGCTATGACCGATTTACCATTCATGATCTGCCTGAGGCATGGCTTGTGCTCCTCATTGAAGCGGCAGCATTTTTTTATTTTTTGCCATCAGGCGTTCATTTATTAACTCTTTGATATTTTTATAAAAAACAAAAATAGTGCCTTCGTTTACATTTACGGCAACCCGCTTTGACAAGGCAAAAATGAACATCCAAGCAAGCAAATTATGCCTTTATTTTTTAGCCCTGTTGTTATTGGCATCGGCAACAGCCTGCTCTTCACCATCTAAGCCGAAAATTTCGCTGGTGCCCGATGCGCTGCTGACATCTGAAGACGAACAAATGCTGTGGCAAAAATCAGAGCAGGAGCAACGTGCCTTGGAAAGCAATGGTCTGATTTATGCAGATCCGCAACTCGAAGATTATTTGAATCAGGTGGTTGCCAAATTGACGCCTGCTGACTTGCCGCCCGATTTGGTTATTCGCGTTAAGGTCATCAAGAATCCCTATCTGAATGCCTTCGCCTATCCCAATGGAATGATTTATATCCACAGCGGATTGCTGGCACAAATGGAAAACGAAGCGCAACTGGCGGCAGTGTTGGCGCATGAGATGACCCATTGTATCCGCCGGCATGCGCTGCGTGCTTTTAGAAAATACAAAAATCAACCGGCCGTGTTCATTGCAATTCAACAAACATTGTTAAAGACCAGGGGGTTGCGGAAATTAGCCCATTCCATTGGGGTTACCGGCGCCATGGTTGCCATCAGTGGATACACACGTGAACTTGAAGCCGAAGCGGACCGCGTCGGATTTGAATGGGTGCTGCAGGCGGGCTACAATCCAAAGGAAGCCCTTGCGCTTTTTGATCAGATGCTGGCAGACATCGCCCAGGATGGACACGAAGAGCCCTTCTTTTTTGGGAGCCATCCCAAAATTCGGCAGCGGGCCGCAAATTTGCAGAATCTGCCAATGCCTGCTATGATAAAAAGACCGGTTTCGAATAACCACCGCAAACACTTTCTGGCAAAGTTGGATCAACTCTTTTTAGATAATGCCCAATTGGATATTCGGCTGGGGCGTTTTCAAGCTGCCAAAAAAAGCATTGAAAAATTTACAACGATCAAGCCCGATGACACGCGGGCTTATTTTCTGCTGGGGGAAATCTACAGGCAACGGGGACAGCAGAGTGACGCACACACAGCGCTTGGTTATTATAGCCGTGCCATTACACTGGATCCAAGCTTTGCCGCCCCTCACAAGGCCATCGGCCTGATTCATTATAAGAAAGGCCAGCACGCACTGGCCAAAAAGTTTTTCGAGTCTTGCCTGCAGCTTTCGCCTGATTCCCCGGACAAAGCCTATATCGAGGGGTATTTAAAACAATGCACGCTCAGCAAGGAAAGCTCATGAAAAAAATAGTGCAGTTCAGCCTTTTGATGATTGTCGCCAGCTGCTTGGCCTGCGCGGCTAACGGCGGGCTTACCAAACCGGCATCCTATGGATTTCAGGTTGATATTCCTAAAGGGTGGCGCCAAATAGACAATAACCGTTACCTTTTGGTCACCAGAGAAAACCCCTTTCAGCAGTATATCCTGGTTCAAAGCCGCCCCATCGGCAAATCGTTTCGCCATACCAAAAAGACCATGCGCAAGACCATGCTGCCTGAAGAGGCGGCCCAGATCATTATCGATGAGCTGATATCGGACCGAAATTTAGTGAACTTAAAGCTGCTCAATAATGCCCCGGAAAGCATTAAGGGATTTGCGGGTTTTAAAATCCTGTATACCTATCAGGATGCGGAAGGTCATAGCTTTAAAACGCTGTACTATGGATTTATCAAAGAGGACACGTTTTTTAATTTGCGGTTTACGGCCTCCGATCGGTTTCATTTTCAAAGAGACATTGAAGCCTTCCGCTATATGTTGAACAGCTTTGAAGTTATTAAAGCGAAAGCAACCTGATCTGGCGGGCAGGTTATTGCGCATCTTTTAAAATGAATCCCGCCTCGTGCGGGTTTTTAAGCTGTGGCAGCGTATCTTAATCGATAAAATATTCTATATTGGAATGGCCCAGAATCTGGCCTTCGAATTTGACAGCAGCATCTTTGGTTTTTGACACACGCACCCGATTATCCCGGGTGATCTCATAGGCTTCCAGATATCCTTTCTCTTGCAGTTCCTTTAATCCGGTGCGCACCTTTGATTTTAATTGTTTCATTTCCTGCGCAATGCTCAAATTAACCGCATGGGCGAGCCGAATAATTTCGATATCCGATTGCAATTCATATTGACCCTGATAGAAACGATAAAATGCTTTGCCGACATCGGATTTCAAGCGGCTTCTGAAGTTCATATCGATGTTGGTCACGAAGCTTTCAGCATACATTTCCAAAAAATAAGGGTTTATGACGATTCTGATACTGCCGCCGGCCTGATTTTTATCGGCAAAACTCAGGATCGAGCCGGTCAACTCTTTAAGCGTTTTTTTCTTTTTCCCTTTGCCGCTGTAAAGCTCCAAATCAATGCGAGTGCCGGCCAGACGTTGAATGCTCTTCCAGATGTTAGTGCTCTGGGTCGGTGTTGGATCAATACCTGCTAGTTGGGACACTTCGGTCGTGGAGGTTTCAAAAGCGTCACTTTCATACCGGGTCATCAGCGCCAGTAGACAAAACAGGATGGTTTCGTCAAAAATGATGAGCAGCTCACCCACCACCTGCATGCTGCCCCATGAATTGCCATCACCCGAATCCAGGCGAACCAGCGGCCATTCGGTTGATTTATGCCGGCCTTTGAAATGAAACGGCGAAACCCGGGTCAACATGGTGGGCATGAAACTAAAAAACCGCTGCACCGGCGGCTGGCGGCGGATATGCGCCTTGACAAATTCAGAGGCCTCCTGGATTATTTTTTTACCTGAAGGCGCCTTTGATCGATTCCCGGCTGGACGGCCTGGTGGCGCTGCGATTCCTGAAGGAATTGAAAGCTTTTTGTCTCCATGCGGCATCTGTGCCTCCTTTTGAAACCACTTCTTTAAGACAGCGCCCGGGTTGAATGGGGCTGGATGAATGACAACACAACGTTCAGGCAAAAAAAATATATATAACGTGGCTTTAAGAGATTCAGCCGGCTCGTGATGTCGCTTTTGTGTCAGTTGGTTTTTAAGGACGGCCAGGTTGGTTGCAGCTATTGTACGGAAAAAACATGAGATTGTCAAAACAAGGTTGTGCGCCCTCAAATTCGGTCTTACCTTCTTCTCGGTTCTGGCTCTTTGGTAATTGAGTTGTTTCGCTTGTAATCAATTGCTTCTGGTCACTGGCTACTGTCTTCTGCCTATTCGCAACCTTGAAACGCGCAACTCGCAACCCGTAACCCGCTATGATCATCTATGACCCTAATATGAAAGAAGGCCTGACGGAATTCGGTATCGAAATTCCGGTGTCGGGCAGCCGTGCGGCCAGCACTTTTGCCAAACTGGAGCGCCACCCGGCTTTGGCACCCCGAATCGATCAATGGCATATCAATCGCATCAATGAAACCGTTACCCGCACCGACCTTTTACGCGTGCATTCTGCCGAATATGTGGACCGCTTATATTCCGACCAGCTCGAAAACGAGATTATCAAAGCCTTTCAGCTGATTGATGAAAACGGCCGCTATTATCGTTACAATCCGGAAAAGGCGACGCTTCCGTTAACCGATTTGTTTGATCGTCTGTTGTCCAAGGCGGCCGGGACAATTCAATGCTGCCGCGAAGCTTTACGAAAAAACTTTTGTTTCACATTTGGCGGCGGCATGCACCACGCCAAAAGAGATTACGGTGAAGGTTTTTGCCCGGTGAATGACATTGTGATTGCCCTGCGCAAATTGCAGTCTGAAAATTTAATTCGCACCGCGTGGGTCATCGATCTGGATGCCCACAAAGGGGACGGAACGGCCGTTTTAACCGAAGAGGACAGCTCGATCACGACCCTCAGCATCCATATGGCCAACGGCTGGCCGCTGGATGGCGACGCCTACGATGAGCAGGGCAGACTGAATCCATCTTTTGTTGCCAGCGACATCGATATACCGGTGGCCGCCGGAGAGGAGGACGTTTACATCGCCAGGCTCAAAGAGGGGCTGGAAAAACTCAGTGGTGTCGGGCCACCGGACCTAGCCGTTGTGTTAGCCGGTTCCGATCCCTATGAAAATGACGAATTGCCGTCGACCGCAGAACTGAAGCTGTCGTTGGCGCAGTTAAAGGAAAGAGACCAGCTCGTCTATCACTTCTTAAAGGCGCAGCATATTCCCCGGGCTTACGTGACCGCCGGCGGCTACGGGGAGCACGCCTGGGAGGTGGATTGGCAGTTTCTCGAATGGGCCCTCCCGGATAATCTCTAAAAGTGATTTCTAAATCCTCATCTCTTGCTCGATGGCTGCGTTCCAATTCGGTTTAAAATGCTCGAGTACTAACGTGTACGCTCCGATTTTTAACCGAATTGCGCCTTGCCCTCAAACAAGATCTAATAATTTAGAAACCACTTTACACTTTTACTTTTGTGATTTTTTAAGCCAAACGCTGTGGCCATAGCAGTGATCAATACTAAATGTGTTATACCCCTCGTATTTAAAGAAATACTTTGCGATCTTTGTGCCTTTGTGGTGAATTATTTCCTGTTCATATTGGGCCGTGGGCTCAGCGAATAAGAATGCAGCGCCGCAGGCGAAACGCTTTGTTTAGAGGACCTTCACGACGACAAGTGTCAAATCGTCCTCGGGTTTCGCTGCCTTCAGGAAATTTTTAATCCGGCTAAAAATGGCCTCCATGATCTCATCGGCGCTGGCCTTTGAATTTTTTCGAATGATATCGTAAACAGCGGTCCGACCAAACATCTGACCACTTTCATTGCGGGTTTCCCAAACACCATCAGTGGCAAGCACAACGATACTTCCCCTTGAAATATTTTCTTTCTGGTTTTCTTCATATTGGAAGTTTTTATCGACACCGAGCGCCATGCCGGACCCCTGAAGCTCAACAAAATCATCCGCCACCGGATCATATAGGAGGGCCGGTTCGTGCCCGGCGCGCACCCATTTTAAATTTGGCCTTGCCGGGTCCACAACCAGATAAAATAAAGTGACGAATTGGCCGGAATCGGCAAGGTCGCCGGCCATCTGCCAGTTTACATCGGTCATAATCTGTGAAATAGATCCCGGCATGGCAAGGCGCTGGCGAAGCGCTGATCGCACACTGGCCATGATCAATGCTGAGGATATGCCGTGCCCGACGACATCAGCCACAACAACACCTAATTCTTCGCTGCTGTTATCTTTCATATTAATAAAATCATAATAATCGCCGCCTGTTTCGTCACAATAAATGATTTTGCCGGTGACATCCAACCCTGCGATAGCGGGATTTTTTTTGGGCAGAAGTTTTTGCTGAATCTCCCTGGCCAACTCCAGTGAATGACGCAGCTGATCTCTTTCCCTTTCTCTTTTACGCAAAGCTTTTTCAGCCAATTTCAATGCGGTGATGTCTTCATGGCTTACCACCACGCGAATGGGCTCCTTCTCGGCCACCCGAATGCTCCTTAAATAAAAATAGTGCCGACCATCCGGACCGTGACAGGGATAGTCATATAAAAATTCCTTTGTTTCCCCCGTGATCACAGATCGAATACCGGCAGCGACGTTATGGGCATCTTTGGCCTCTTTACCAATGGTCGCGTCGCACAACTCCAGATAGTTCACGCCAATGGAATCGTTGCGTCCTCTCATTTTATTTTCCGTTGCGAAATTTTTCCAGGCCTCGTTGGTCTCGAGAATGACCCCATTTTCGTCCAGAATCGCTATATTGGCAGAAAGAGAATTTAAGACCGTTTTGGCCAGCGAGCCGGAATATTTGAGCGTCGCTATTTCAGAGCGGTTGTTTTTATTTTTGTTGCTCATGCTCATCTCTGCGTCCGATTGCAGTTAACTGATGCTAAGGGGCGCCGTACCGCTAAAATATTACCATATTATTACATTCGATATCATGGAAAAGCCCCACAGCCTTATGCAGGTTCGTTCAAATTTCAGTGAATTAACATTATAAAATAAGCAAACTTGATCTGCCAGGCAAGAAATTTCGTAAGATTAGAGAATCTATGATTATTTCACCATTGATCTGAGATATTCATGATTACAGCAAAAACTTAGCATTCAAGATTGGATCAACACAAGTGCGCAGTGAACTGATTTAGAAGATAATTGACGTGAATACCGGTATATAGTACGTAAAATATTTGCCGTCACCTATAGGAAGAAAGCTCCTGCTCCTCGCTAACCGGTGGGCATCGGAAAATAGAACCTTTTCGCTGTGGGCGGATTCAGGTACCTTGCGCCAGGAAGCATGTTTTTGTTGATCGCCCTGGCGTGTCATCCGTCTTGGGCCTGAGCCCAGGTGGCGGCCTTTCTTATGCTAATAATTCAGTATCAAGATCCTTACGATCATTTTTCCCGGGAGGTATCACATGACCAAACAGGCGTTCAAGTGGATGACCTGGCTGCTTTGCATGGCGGTTGCGATGGCGGCATGCAAAGAAAAGCCTGAAATCGTCGAAGTGGTGCGGTCCATCAAGACCATCACCGTCAGTGAACAACCAGCCGAAAAGATACGCAAATTTCCAGGGCAAGTCGCTGCGGTGGATTCCTCCGGCCTCAGTTTTGAGGTCGGTGGGCAGGTGGATTCTGTTGAAGTCGACATCGGCGATCGTGTCAAAAAAGAGCAGATGCTCGCCGTTCTTGATCCGGAGCCCTATCAGCTGGATGTCGATGCGGCCAAGGCCGAGCTTATCAAGGCCAGAGAAAATGTGACCAAAACAAAGGCAGAGTATGAGCGCCAGAAGCGGATTTTCGAACAGGGCGCGGGGGCACAGAGGTTTGTGGAGGTCACAGAATTTGATTACAAGGCTGCCCTGAGCGCGGTTAACTTTCAGATTGCCAAACTGGATTTGGCCAGGCGTAATCTGCGCAAAACAAAATTGCCCTCTCCTTACAACGGCGTTATCGCCTGGCGGTCGGTGGAGCCGAACGAAAATGTGCTGGCCGGGCAGAAAATTCTCGAAATCAATGCCACCGGCAAAATGGAGGTCGAGCTGGCCATACCGGAGACCACCGTCGACCAGATCCACATCGATGACCCGGTGACGGTCACCTTTCCCACCCTGCCGGGGGAATCCGCCAACGGCCGTATTTCCTACATTGGCGGGGCCGCGGTTAAGGCCAATGCTTTTCCGGTCAAAGTGGACCTAATAGATCCAAGTGAAAAAGTCAAGCCCGGCATGACCGCCGAAGCCAACCTAACCATAAAAGATGAGAACGCCAAGACCGGCTACCTGGTTCCGATCCAGGCGCTCCTGCCTTCCCCGGAGCCGGACCGGGGATTCGCTTTTGTCTATGACACCGGGACATCGACGGTCAAGAAAACGCCGATCCGCTCCCGCGGCACAGCGGACAAAAAAGTCATCATCGAAGAAGGTCTTGAGGCCGGCGACATTATTGCAGTGGCCGGGGTGAGTTTTTTAGCCGACGGGATGGAAGTGAAGCTCTTGGAGGAGAACGGAAAATGAAAGGGATCACCGCATTTGCGCTGAATAATTCACGAACCGTCATCATGACACTGTTACTGGTCATTTTAGGCGGTATGACGGCGTTCATCCGTCTTCCGAAACTGGAAGACCCTTTAATTACGATTCGCGAAGCACTGGTGTACGCAAAATATCCCGGCATGCCGGTGGAGCAAGTCGAACGTCTGATTACCCGGCCCATCGAAGAGAAAATTCGCAGCATGGGCGAAGTCGATAAGATTAAGGACTCCACCTCCAAAGTCGGCGAATCCTTGATCCACGTGACGATCAAAGATGAAGTCCCCTCCGAGCAGCTCCCGGCGACGTGGAAACTGCTGCGCAACCGGATGGCGGATGTCAAACCCGAGCTGCCGGAGGGCACCATCGGACCGATGGTCGACGATACCTTCGGCGATACATCGGTGGCCACCATCGCGCTCTGGAGCGATGGGTTCAGCATGGCGGAAATGCACGAAACCGCCCGTCAAATCAGAGAGCACCTCAATATGATGAAGGGCATCCAGAAGGTCGATCTCACCGGGGTGCAGGATGAGCGTATTTATATCGAGGTGTCGAGCGCCCGGATTGCGCAGCTGGGGATCGATACGGCCGATATCGGAAAAAGCTTACGGAAGCAGAACATTGTCCTACCCGGCGGCAAAATCAATCTTAACGATGTGGAAATCATCGTGGAGACTCAGGGCCGGTTTACGTCCATCGAGGAGATCGGAGAGGTTCTCATCCCGATTTCCGGCACCCAGTCCTCGATTCCGCTGCGGGATATTGCCACCATACGAAAAGCTTACGTGGAGCCGATCCACAACCCGGCTTACTACAACGGCCATCAGGCCATTGTTTTAAGTGTCTTTATTCTCAGAGGGGTTGATGCAGTCGAATTTGGCGAGCGCTTGCAGCAAAAAGTCAAGGAGATGGAGGAATCCCTTCCATGGGGCTACAAGCTCGAATTTGCCACCTACCAGCCCGAACTGATTCAGAAAGCCGTCAGCGGCATGGTGGTCAATGTGCTCGAGAGCGTGGCGATCGTCCTGGTGGTGGTCATGCTGCTTTTAGGGCTGCGGACCGGCCTGATTGTGGGCTCGTTCATACCCCTGGTGATGCTCTTCGGTATGTTGATAATGTACGCGCTGGGCATTGATATGGAACGTATGTCGCTGGCCACGATGATTATTGCATTGGGGATGTTCGTAGATAACGCCATTGTGGTATCCGATGATATTAAGGTCAATCTGGAAAAGGGCATGGAGCGCAAGGAGGCTGTTTTAAAAACCGGCAGCTCCCTTGCGGTTCCCCTGCTGACCAGTACGCTGACGACGGTTTTTGCCTTCGGACCGATTCTGCTTCAAATCGGTTCGACGGGCGATTACACCTCCTCGCTGGGTTCGGTGATGATGATCCTGCTGTTGGGGTCGTGGTTTTTTTCCATGTTTTCTTCGACCAGCATGTGCTTCTGGTTTTTGAAGCCAAAATTAGTTGTAGGCGCAGACAAACAACAGGCGCATGATCCGTATCAGGGAAGATTCTATCGGTTTTATCGCGGGATCCTGAAACTCTCCCTACGCTTTCGGATCCTGGTGGTCGCGATAACGGCCGGCATATTTGTACTGGCATTGTATGCGGCCTCGTTTTTACCCCAGGCTTTTTTCCCGCCCGGAGACCGCAACCAGTATCTGGTTTATCTCGATCTTCCCGCCGGAACGCGCATCGAGGAGACCGACCGGACCGTGAGAGAACTCAGCGCCTGGCTGCAGGATAAAGAGCAAAACCCCGAAATCACCGGAACCATCGCCTATGTAGCAAACGGCGGGCCGCGGTTTTTCTTATCCCTGTCGCCGCTGGACCCGGATCCGTTTCTCGCATTTTTAATCGTCAACACCGAGACCAACGAAGAGGTCCCGGAGCTTGTCGAGCGCACGAGCCAATACATCCTGAATTATTTTCCCAATGTGCGTGGCCGGATCAAGGCCATGTGGCTGGGCGGCAGTGAGACCGGCCTGTTTCAGATCCGGCTCAGCGGTCCCGGCATAAAGGTGTTGCAGGAGCAGGCCGAGCAGGTGATGGCCGCATTGCGCAAGATCCCCGGTACCATCGATATCAAGCAGGATTGGAACAACCGGGTGATGGTAACCAAGGTGGATGTCGATCAGGCCCGTGCCCGCCGCGCCGGAGTGACATCGGAGGATGTGGCCAATGCGCTGGATTTCTTTATTGACGGCGCGGAGACCACCAATTTCCATAAAGGCAATGTTCAGATCCCCATCGTCGGGCGCGGCCTGGAGGCTGAACGGGAATCCCCTGTGAGCCTATCCACCATCGGCATCCGGACACCATCCGGCGGCAGCGTGCCGCTCAACCAGGTTGCTGATGCTTATACTGTCGGCGAGTTGAACCGTATCATGCGCTACAACCAGGAGCGCACCATCACCGTCAGCGCCAAGAACCAGGTGCTGAAAGCCTCGGAAATTTTTGAGGCCCTTGTGCCGACCATTGAGGCGATGGAGTTTCCAAAATACCACTTTTGGGAGCTCGGCGGTGAGTTGGAGGATGCCGCCCGGGCCCAGCGAAACCTGGCAAAATGGCTGCTGCCCTGCTTTGGCGGCATTGTGTTTTTGCTGGTTTGGCAATTTAACTCCATCCGGCGGGCGGCCATCATTATTTTGACCATGCCGCTGGTGATTGTCGGTGCTGTGGTCGGCCTGCTGGTGATGCAGGCCGATTTTGGGTTTATGGTGATCCTGGGGCTGCTGGCCCTGGCCGGTTCGATTGTGAACAATGGTATCGTCATGATCGATAAAATCGAGGAAAACCGGCGCGAGGGGCAGACACCCTATGATGCGGTGATCAATTCGGCGGTCAGTCGCTTCAGGCCGATCCTGCTCTCGGTATCAACCACCATGCTGGGGTTCTCGCCGCTGATCATCAATCGGGACCCGCTTTTTTACGGCATGGCCAGCATCATGTTTTTCGGACTGGGCATCGGCAGTATGTTTACGCTCAACTATGTTCCAGCCCTTTACAGCATCTTTTTCCGGGTCAAACCCCCGGATGATAATGCGCCCCGCTGAACCCAAAGGGGTTATCAGACCGTATGACGGCCGCGTCCCGTTGCAAATAACCAGCTTAGCGTTTTAGCTAATGAAGACGATTTGCGAAGGAGGAAAGATGCAAAAGCCCATATATCCAAACCTGTTCAAGCCTTTGGCTCTGAACGGTCTGAGATTCAAAAACCGTATCACCATGGCACCTTTGTATCTGGGATACGCAGCCGAGGGGGGCAGGATCTCAAGGCTGCTGCTTCACCATTATCATGAGATGGCCCAAAGCGGGGCGGCAATGGTTATGGCTGAGAATGCCAGCATAACAGCCAGCGGTAGCGGCTCTCCCCGAACCATCCGGTGTGATCACAATCGGTATTTAAAAGGCTTAGAAACCCTTGCCGATGCGATCCATATGGGAAAGAGTCTTGCCGGTCTTCAGATCAACCATGCTGGACGATTTGCACATGTTTCAGAATCGGTAGCGCCGTCAGCCATTCCGGCATTTGGAAAAACCCCTCGTGCACTTACCCAAAGGGAGATCATCACTATCCAGAAGCAGTTTGCCAAAGCTGCCCTGCGCGTGCAAAAAGCCGGATTTGATCTGGTGGAGCTTCACGGGGGTACCGGTTACCTGCTTGCGCAGTTTGTATCTCCCAGAACCAATAAGCGCACCGATGCTTACGGCGGTTCCATTGAAAATCGGATTCGGTTCCCGCTTGAAGTTTTAAAACGGGTAAAAGATGCTGTGGGAGATTACCCGGTCGGGTACCGTTTTTTAGTCGACGAGTGGCTTCCGGACGGACTTAAAACAAGAGAGTCCATTTTTTTGGCCAGACATCTACAGCAAGAGGGAGTTGCCTACCTCTCTACCATGGGGGGGACATATGAATCGTTTTTGTTGCCGGAAATTGTTAAAAAATCCAAAAGGGTCGGTTACATGGTATCCTTAGCCGCTGCTGTAAAGAAAAACGTGAATATTCCCGTCATTGCAGCAGGGCGGCTTTCAACGCCGTTGAAAGCCGAATCAATTTTGAGAGAAAAAAAAGCGGATCTAATCGGATTAGCCCGTATGCTATGGGTCGATCCGGACTGGCCCCAGAAGGCCAGAAACGGTGAGGATCGATCAATCATAAAGTGCAGCCCGAAATGCGATGCGTGTTTTCAACTCGTTATGCAGGGAAAACCAGCCTATTGTCCAAAATGGGTTAAGGAGAAGCGAGCGATATATCAGGGTCTATTTCAGTAAAGGCACAACCATATGAGGACAACAACAGCGTGATCACCATCACATGGGGCCATTTTTTATCTTTTTGAAAGCTCGACCGGTTCCCTTCCGGGGGCAGAAATTCTACGGCGCTCGAGTAGCGATCCGTCCAGCCGGTAAAGATCGATTAATGCCTTCAGGTAGTTGGCAAGGGCCCGCACCTCAGCGATGCGGCTTACCAAAAGATCCCGCTGGGCCTGAGCCACCAGAAAGCTGGTTGATTTTCCCACGCGCAGTTTTTCGGTTTCAGTACGCAGCTTTTCCTCATTGAACATGCGGGTGGCTGATGAGGCGGCAATCTGCTGCTGGGTCCGGTTGACCTCAATGTAGGCGGTGCGGACGTCGACTTCCACAAGCTGTGAAAGATTTGCCAGGGCTTTTTGCGTCTGTTCATAAGTGAGCTTCGCTCGCCGGTGAAGGGCTTCCGCATCACGATTAAATATCGGATAATTAAATCTGACACCCGCCAGGGCATCATACTTGTCTTTTTTAATATTACTGATTGATTCGCCAAAGGAATCTGAATATCCGCTTTTGCCAAGCGTGATGAAAAGATCCATTAAGGGCAGCAAGCCGTTTTGGGTTTTGACAAGCTCCAGATCGTCGCGTAATATTTCAAGCCGGGCTTCATTTAAAATCGGGCGCATGCGCATTGATACGGCGACATGCAGTTCAACGTCCTCCAGTTTGATTTCGGGCAAGGTCGACTGATAGATTAAATCAACTTCCCGCTGCCATATTCCGGACCCCGCAGGGTTAAGCAACCGCAGCAGTTGCAGGCGAATCGATTCCTTGTTGGCCCGCGCTTCAATGAGTGCCTGCTCCTGTGCGGCAACCTCGGCCTGGACAGCCGCCAATTCGGCCTTGGCCAATCGGCCGACGGCGATTAATTGTTTGGTTTCATTGAGCTGCTGACGGGCGACTTTCAGAGATTCCTCAACAATTTCGATCTGACGCCGAGCCAGGGCATAATCCCAGAAAGTGCGTTCAACCTCTGCTACCAGAAATTCGGTGAAGCCCCGCAATTCAAATTCCGACATGTGCGTATCCAGGCGCGCCTGCCGCAGTCGAACCAGATTCACATCCGTCCCGTATCCTCGCAACAGTGCCTGGGTAACCGTCATGCCCAAACGAGTCGAATAAAAATTGGAATCGTAAAGCGAGGAATCCTCCATCTGGCTGCTGGCCTCCAGAGCAACCGTTGTGCCGGTCGGAAAATACTGCTCCAGAGAAATGATGCCGTCGACAGTATTGGTGTCGAAATCCTCGGTATCAGATCCGGATCTGGCGAGGCGTTCTGCTTTGACCCTGCCGGCGAAGACTTCCGCGTCTATTGTTGGATCAAAAACGGCCCTTTCCTGGTCCTCAGCGGTTTGCTGGATCGAGGGATTCAATCGTTGCACCACAAGCGAGCGGTTATTCTCAAGGCTAAGCAAAACGGCCTGGGTGATGGTAACTTTTAATGGCCCCGGCGGCAGCACGGGCGCAGGGGTTTCTTCAGACGGCTCGCTGGGCTCCATGCGCATTTGAATGGTTGTATCGGCAGGCACATTCGGCCCTCCTGCTGTGCGGTCAATGCGTTTTTCAACCATTGTACAGGACACCGCTGCCAGTAACAACGCGCAGACGGCAAGAAACATTCGTCGATAATATAAAAGTCTTTTAAACATCATCTTAGTTCCTCTCGCAGGCCGATCCCACCCAATGGCGGGCAACCGAATCCAATGGTTGGGTGTTTTGAGCAAACATTTTTTTGACTATATGGCTATTTGCCTCACGCTGACAACCGAAAACTGTTCTGAACATGAAACAGGTCGCTCCAAATACGAGCGGGAGAAAAGCAGTCCTGTGCAACAGCTGCATTAATCCATTGAGCATTCTTTTTTGTTGAATCATCAGCCGTAAATATGCAATGCTGCCTGCATCAGGTCAAAAACGCATATTTACGGTAAGACGCCAATTAGACGATCATCAAAAGGCCAGTTACGCATGAAAAGGGGCAGTTATAAAACTTATATCCTCACAGTTGTTCTGATGGGTGTCGCGATGGGTGTCGTCTGGGTAATGTGGGGTCAAAATCAAAACCGGGGCGGCACGCGCAAAAGCACACAGGCTTCACGACCGGTGCCGGTGGAAGTGGCTCAGATTCAGCGCGGGCCAATCGCATTGCGGCGTACATTTAGCGGGGAGTTGGAAGCCTTGGCAGAGTTTGTGGTTGCGCCAAAGGTCAGCGGCCGCGTGGAGCGGATATTTGTGAATATCGCGGACTCTGTAGAGCGGGGTCAAATTGTAGCCGAACTGGACAACGCTGAGTATATCCAGGCTGTTACCCAGGCCCAGGCCGATCTGGAAGTGGCCCGCGCCAAGCTTTCCGAGGCCAGAAGCGCTCTTGAAATTGCTGACCGCGAGTTTAAGCGTACGGATTCACTTTTAAAGCGCGGGGTTGCATCTGATTCTGAATACGATGCGGCTAAGCAGGATCAACTGGCCAAGCAGGCGCAACTTAAAGTCGCTGCAGCCGAGGTGACCAAGGCCGAATCTTCGCTGGAAACCGCCAGGATCCGGCTTGGCTATACAAAAGTAACAGCAGGATGGACCGGTGGCGACGAGCATCGTGTGGTTGCCGAGCGCTATGTGGATGAAGGTCAGACTGTGGCTGCCAATGCGCCCCTGCTCTTGATCGTTGAACTGCAGCCCATCGTAGGGGTGGTTTTCGTCACCGAGAAAGAATATGCGCACCTGGAACCCGGACAACTTGTTTCGTTGACAACCGATGCCTATCGGGGCCAACAGTATAAGGGTCGCATTGATCGCATTGCCCCTGTCTTCCGTAAGTCTACCCGCCAAGCGCGAATTGAAATGACCATCGACAATCCGCAGCATCAACTCAAACCCGGTATGTTTATCAGGGCAACAGTCGTATTAGCCCAGGAGCCGGATGCGACCATTGTCCCGGAGCAGGCGTTAACCGTTCGCGATGACAAAACCGGTGTGTTCATCGTCAGTGAGGATGGTCGATCGGTAACTTGGCGGCTGGTAAAAGTGGGCATTCGCGAAAACGGACGGGTGCAGGTGGTCGGCGACGGCCTGTCTGGCCGGGTCGTTGTCCTGGGCCAGCAACTGGTTGACGACGCTTCCCTGATTAAAATTGCCGCTGGGCTAGACAATTCCGCTGCCGATCGCGAAAAGGTTGGCTCAAAATGAATCTGCCGAGATTCAGTGTCAAGCGCCCGATTTTTACGACCATGGTGACCCTCATTTTTGTCATCCTGGGCGCCATCTCTCTGAGCAGGCTGCAGATCGACATGCTGCCCAACATCGAGCTGCCCACGCTCACGATTCGAACAAATTATGAAGGTGCCAGCCCCGAGGTTATGGAGCGACTGGTAACTCAGATTATTGAGGAGATCGTCGCCACGGTGCCCGGGGTAGAGGAACTCACATCAACATCCTCTGAGGGCCGCAGCACGGTTCGGGTCAGCTTTGCTTGGGGAACGGAAATCGACACGGCGGCAATCGACGTTCAGGGCAAACTTGAAGACGAAATCAACGAGTTGCCGGATGACATCGTCAGGCCCCGCATCCGCAAATTCGACATTGCCAGTTTTCCGGTCGTCCTGTTGGGAATTTCCAGCACGCTCGATCCCGTGGAACTTACCGAACTGATTGAAGTCCAGATCCGTTACCGCTTTGCCCGCATTCCGGGTGTCGCGCAAGTTGATACCTGGGGCGGCTTCAACCGCGAGGTGCGGATAGAACTGGATCCGGACCGGATCAAGTCCGTCGGTCTGCCGTTGGATCAGGTGATCGAGGCCATTGAGGATGCCAATCTCGATCTTCCGGCAGGCAAGATCGAGCAGGGGCGCTATGAGGTAATGCTGCGCGCTCCGGCCGAATTTATTAACCTCGATCAAATTCGCAACACGGTCATTGTGCAGCGCGATGGTGCCGCCGTGACGCTGGGTCAAATCGCCGATGTCAAAGACACCTATGAGAAGCTGACCCGCATCGTGCGCGTCAACGGTGGGCGCGGGTTGCGCGTGGCGATTCGTAAACAGGCCAATGCCAATACGGTCGAAGTGTCCAGACGCATCCTGGATGAGGTTAAAGCCGTCAATCAGGATTTTCCTCAAATCAAGATTGTCCCGGTCATCAACCAGGGCAACTTTATCGAGCGTTCAATTGCCAACGTTGCTCGTTCGGTTCTTTACGGAGGCGGGCTGGCAATCGTGGTCTTGCTGTTTTTTTTGCGCAACATCCGAAGCACTTTGGTGATTTCCCTGTCGATCCCGATCTCCATCGTAACCACCTTTGCGCTAATATTTTTCGGGGGATTTACGCTCAATCTGATGACCCTTGGCGGGCTGGCCCTGGGGGTCGGCATGATGGTCGACAGTTCCATCGTCGTACTGGAGAACATCTTCCGCCGCCACAGCGAAGATGGCGAAGCGCCGAAGCTAGCATCGGTGGAAGGTGCCCGGGAAGTCGGGCCGGCCATCATCGCCAGCACCATCACCACCCTGGTCATTTTTATACCGTTGGTTTTTGTGCGCGGTGTCTCGGGCATCCTCTTCAAGGAGTTGGCCTATGTCATCATTTTTGCGTTGATCTGCTCGCTGACCCTGGCACTGAGTCTAGTGCCCATGCTGGCGTCCCGGCTTTTAACCCCAAAGAGACAGCGCGCCAAGACACCGGCTTTTCGACCGAATCACTGGGCTGCCGCGGCCCATTCCTTCTTTATGAGTCTCGAAAACGCCTATCTGAATTTGTTGCACTGGGTCCTGAGCCATCGTCTGGTCACCATATTTGCGGCGGCTGCCCTACTCGCTGCAAGTCTGATGCTCTTGCCGCTGATCGGCAGTGAATTTTTGCCCCCCAGCGATGAGGGCGAGGTCCGCGTCAGCGGCAAAATGGAAATCGGCACCCGGCTTGAGCTGGTGGATCGGCAGACGCGTATGATGGAGCAAATTGTTGAGCCGGCTGTGCCCGAGGCCATGGCATCGGTGGTTAGTGTGGGTGCCTCCGGCTGGCGCGCTGATGCGGGCTCGGAGGGTGAGATCCGCATGTCTTTGTTGCCGGCCGCCCAACGCAAGCGCTCTAATACGGAGATCGCTAAAGATCTGCGTCGCCGTCTGGACGGCAATGTCCCGGGGATGGAAATTCGTGTGCGAGCACCCCAGGGCCAGTTTTTACTTGAACGAATCCTGGGCGGTGACGAGGGACTAACCGTCGATGTTCGTGGTTACGAACTGGCCGCGCTTGACGCTTTGGCCGCGAGTGTTGCGAAATCAATTGTAGATGTACCGGGTATTACCGACGTTCAGAAAAGTCTCGAAGCCGGCATTCCCCAGCAGGAAATCCGCGTCAACCGAGACAAGGTCGCTGATCTTGGGCTGAGTGTGCGTGACGTCACCCAGCTGCTGCAAACCGCGGTGGCTGGCTCCAAAGCCGGTGAGTACCGCACTGGGGGCAATTCCTATCGGATCTTGGTACAGTTAAAAGATGCCGAGAAACGCTCCTTAGATGAAATTCTCAATCTCACGCTGACAACTGCATCCGGTGAAAAGGTGGCGCTGCGCAATGTCGTCTCATACGAGCCGAGCCGGGGTCCAATCCTCATCGATCGCAAAGACCAACAGCGAATCGTAACGATTCGCGCTAATGTTGCGGGGCGCGATCTGGGCTCAGTGGCTGCAGACGTGCAGAACCTGCTGGATCAAATTCCACGCCCCGTCGGCTATGATTTGACGGTTGCCGGCAATTACGAAGAACAGCAAAAGGCCTTCAGGGAGCTGGTTATCTCACTGCTGCTGGCCTTGGTGCTGGTTTACATGGTGCTGGCGTGTCAATATGAATCGCTGCGGGATCCGTTGGTGGTCATGTTTTCGGTCCCGCTGGCGGCGGTCGGTGTGCTGGTGACGTTGTTTATAACGACGACAACGCTGAATGTGCAGTCTTACATCGGCTGCATTATGCTGGGGGGCATCGTTGTCAACAACGCGATTCTGCTGGTGGATCAGGCCGGTCGCCTGGTTCGCAACGGTATGCGCACACACGATGCCCTGACCGAGGCCGGTCGTCGCAGGTTGCGCCCGATTCTGATGACGACGCTGACCACCATTCTCGGTTTGCTGCCACTGGCTCTGGGTATCGGCGAAGGATCCGACGCTCAAGCGCCGCTGGCACGAGCCGTTGTCGGGGGTCTTACCGGATCGACATTGATTACACTGGTACTGATCCCGGTTGTGTATTCTTTGTTTCATCCCGATCCGAAAGCGCATCGCAAGTGATGCGATAGCAGACCCGGGTTTAAAACCGACCTTTTGGCGAAGAAGGAGATGTGATGATGTTGAAAAATTGGATAAGATGGTGCCTGGCGGCATCGATAATCATGTTAGCCGGTCAGATGACCACTCCCCCGACGAATGCCGGGAATTCTGCCCAGTCGTTTAGACAACAAAACGGACTTTTGACCTATGCTCCTCCCGCCTGGTTTTTAGAAGGATATTTCATTGCGCGGGAAAGGAATCCAGGTTATGTTTTCGGGACGGTACAGAATTTCGTTCAGGCCCTGGGCCATAAAACAACATGGTTGATCGAAGATCTGGAACTCAAACGCCTCGAGCAGGCCTCGGCAGACGGAACGACCCCGGAATATTCATTGTTTCTTGAGGCGGTTTCACCTGAGCGCACAGCTTATTGGGTTTTTGTGACCCTGCCCCATGAAAGCGCCGAGGAGTGGTTTGCTGCCAGGCGCGCCTATCATGGGAGAAAAGCCGAAGGTTTTTATGGAAAAACCCAAACCAGGCTCGAGCGAGCGCTTGGCCAAGGCCTCAAAATTAAGGCTGAGATTCGTTTTTTTATCGAGAAAGGAAAAATCAGCTTGGAGTCCCCGGAAGACATCATCTTGAATAAATACAAATTCCAGCCGATTTTTGACCTTAGCACGGGTCGCCGGCTGGGTTCGGCTGCCGAAACTAATTAGCCCCAAATCTTAGGAGAGATGAATCATGTCATCTAATAGAAATAGAGACGGAAAAATGAATCGCCGCGACTTTTTCAAAAAAACAGCAGCCATCGGAATGGGGGCCACAGTCGGCGGAGCCTCCCTCTGGCGGCCCGGTCAGACCTCCGCCCAGATCACCATTCCCAAGGAGCCTGTACCCCGCAGACCCTTTGGCCGTGCGGGTACAATGGTCTCCACTCTTTCTCTGGGTGGGATGTTCGACATCCTGAACAATCGGTTGGCGCTTGCAAAGGCACTCGATTGGGGTATCAACTACTGGGATACAGCAGAGGGATACGGCCGGGGCCGCAGCGAAGAGGGCATCGGCCGCTGGTTCGCCCGCAACCCCCATACCCGCAAGCAAGTTTTTCTGGTAACCAAACTTTCCACAAGAAGAGGTGGCGATTTTACGCCCCGGCTAGAAGCATGTCTGAAAAGACTGCACACAGATTATGTGGACCTATTCTTCGTCCATGGAATCCGTGGCATTGGTGAGATGGAATCCAGTCTTAAATCTTGGGCACAAAACATGAAAAAGGCCGGCAAGATCAAGTTATTCGGCTTCAGCACGCATTCCAACATGGAAGAGTGCCTCGAGGGGGCAGCCAAACTTCCATGGGTGGATGGCATCATGTTTACTTACAATTATCGCCTGATGCACGAGCCCCGCATGAAAAATGCTGTTGACGCCTGTTATCGAGCCGGTATCGGCCTTACGGCAATGAAGACCCAGGGCGGTGGTCCGGTCAAAAGCGATAGTGAGTCCGAGATCAAAATGGCGGGCCGATTCATTGAGAAAGGATTTTCAGACTATCAGGCAAAACTCATGGCTGTATGGCAGGATGAGCGTATTGCCAGCATCTGTTCACAGATGCCAAATCTGACCATTATGGCGACAAATGCGGCAGCGGCATTAGAACAAAACCGCCTATCAAAGTCAGATCATAATCTATTGGCCCAATATGCCAGAGAAACCAGCGCTGACTACTGTGCAGGATGCGAGCGTCTCTGCTCAGAAGTGCTACCCGAAAGGGTGCCCATCGGCGATGTCATGCGCTGCCTCATGTACTTCCATTCCTACCAGGATCACGGATTGGCACGATCCACCTTCGAGGAATTACCGGCTCGGACAAGAGCGCTTTTGACTCAACTGGACTTCACCGAGGCCGAAAAATCATGCCCCCGCAAATTGCCGATAGGGCAATTGATGCGAGAGACGAAGACGCTATTTGTCTAACCGAAGTGATAATGGTTTGCCGTCTTCAAGGTTACTATTCTCAGCCCTCAGTTTACCACGGCCAAGCTCGTTAGAGCGAAGACGGGCCACATGCCCCAGCCTTAATCCTTTAACCGTTGCCCTTTGCGCCAGGGTTTCTGGGTCTTTTTGATTCTTTCCATCATCAGCATCCAGGCCTGTTTGTTGTAAACCGGCACCTGGCCGCGGTTGTGCTGGTAAAAAGGGGTGTCCAGCTGGGCCACATGAAAGGAATATTCCGCATTTGAAATTTGCGTCTGCCAGTGGCCGGTTAATCTGCCGATCACCGATCCGCCGATAAACAGCAAACAAATGATGACAGCATAAAGTGCCGGCTGCAAGACACCGGATCTGTTTGCGGCAGACAGGTACAGTGTGTCCGGCTCCGGGCAGACCGCCACGCACTTCAGGCAGGCATGGCACTCATCGGAGATCACGCCGGTGGTTTTGTGGACCTTGATGTCCACCGGGCAGGAGTGGGTGCACTGGCGGCACTGGGTGCAGGTGTCTTCATTGCGGTGGATTTTAAAGATACTGATAAAGCTGAGCCCGCCTACAAGCGCCCCGTAAGGGCACAGGTAACGGCACCAGAAATTGCGCACCAAAATGGATAAAAGGAATAAAGCCACCAAGACCCAGAAGGCAAAAGCGGAGATATCTCTAAAAAAGAGCAGCATCTTGATATCGGCCACCATATTGTAGGGGCTGTAGATAAAATAATCCAGATCACGGACATTCATCTTGATGATGATGGCCCAGATAAAAAAGAACAGCAGCAGATATTTGAGGCTGCGCAGCGGATAATCCAGCCAGCGGGGCAGATGGATGTCTTTTCTGAAAATGAAGCGATGCAGTCGATTCAAATACTCGGTTAGCAGCCCAAACGGGCACACCCAGCTGCAGAAACCGCGTTTGAGCAAAATAGCGGTCGCCAGGATGACCAAAAAAATGATCAGACCGGAAGGGTGGATGGGATTAAAGATGCCGGTCACCAGCCAGTATTTAAAGCTGATCAATGAGCTGATCGGTAAAAACGCTTCGATTCCCGGGGGCCGGGTAATGGTCGGCAGAATGCCTTCTTCCAGCTGGTTGACAAAAAGCGTAAATTGCACGCCGATCAAAACGGTCATCGCCAGAAAGCCATACTGGACGATTTTGCGAATGAAATGTATGGGTACGTTTTTCATTTAGGTTTTCAACTATTTGAGGGATTGAGAAGTTTTAAAAATTCGGTCGCTACATAAATTATCAGTTCCGCTTGGGCAGGATGCAAACTCATGCATAAGGGCGCGTAACAAAAGAAAAGGTTCCGTAAATATAACAATGGGTTAAATTTAAATTCAACATGGCGCCGCTAAATCATAATGAGACTATGGGCTTTTCTTTCGCAACGCTCCCTAATGCATTCAAACAGTGCATCCCGCTATAAGCGGAACTGATAACTCATTCCGCGACCATTTGAAGATGCGCCAAAGCTGAAAGGACGCTGAAAGCCCATTTTTTCTTAAAAGTTATTTGCGAGCTTAGCGCCCTACGTGAGAAATAATCAAAATTCAGCTTCTTTAAACTAAATTGAGTGATTGTCGAGGTCGAAGATCCGCCTCTGGAGGATTGCCGCCCTTTTGGGGTGTAGCTAAAAGCGACGCCCAAAGGGTTTTTAATTTGAAACGCTCAATTTAATCGGTTTTATGAAGTTTGGCGGCGTATACCACGCCGATGCCGGCCCGGGTTAAAGCATCGGCGGTTAGATTGGTGGAGCGGTGCTTTTCAATGTAATTGCGTTCGAGAGCCGGCATCAACCCCTGTGCTTCGACATCGCTTTTGGGCATAAAATAATCCAGAATATCGGAGGGATGGTCAAGTTCCTGTTCGACGTCGATTTCGCCGCCTTCATGTTTGGCTGCAATGTTGGGCACTTCCTTTGCGATTTCGACCAGCTCATCCCGACGGTTATAGGGCTGGCGCACGATGGACTTCCAGGTTTCGGTAATATGATGCTCAAAGCGGACGATATCTTCGAGGCCTAAGGCCTTGCGGATGGCGGCGGATTTGCGGATGGTGTCGTTGTTGGCCGAATTGGACAGATTAAATCCGATTAAAGAAGTGGTGCCGTCCTCGCGCGCAAAAAGACGGGCGGTGGTCAGGGTCCACAGAATCGAAAAGGGATTGTCATTGCCCATGAACACCGAAATTTTGAACTCATTGTTAACCCCCAGCTTGTGCAGCAGATATCCCACCAGGACGGTTCCCGGATTGATGTTGAGCACCTGCTGTACGCCGTAGGTGGTATAAAATTTCAGATACTCGCGGACCCATTTAATGGGATATTCGTTGGGTTGCCCCACACCGCCGAAATATCCGGTGATGGTTTCCGGGCCGCCCAGGTGGACGTTGGAGCCGTCGGTGCCCTTGGTGTCCAGCGTTTCAACATAGGTGGCGCCGATAATCTGCATGGCGGCTGCCACGGCCATCACATCCCCGTTGTCGGCTTCCTGCTCGGCCATATTGCGCACCCGGATATAGCGCCCGGGCATCAACTCGCCCTGCTCAATGCTGCGCCGGGCTTCGGCGATCAGCCAGGGAAAATACTGCAGGGCGCTGATTTCCAGCGTCACCGCATTTTTATGGTCGATGTCGGCCCCTTTGGCCTTATCGCCCAGGACACGCTCATAATAGTCCGGCATGGAAATAAAAGCCCCGTTGTCGCGTTGCTCTATCAGCCAATTCAAATCATCAAGGTAGGGCGATTGGGCGTCTTGCAGCCGGGCCATCAAATTTTCGAGTTTGACGGCTTCCTGGGCCTTGCGGTTGATTTCCTGCGGGCCGCCGAATTCCTCAATGGCCGCCAGCAGTTCATTGACGATCTCGTTGCCCGGATCGGTCAAGAGGGTGTTGATTTCCGCCAGGCGGTCATCTGAAATCTTGAGTAAATTTCTCAGGTCTGACATGACGTCACCTCCAAAAGATTTCACCACGAAAACACGAGATTTAGGAAGCACGAAATATTTTTCCTATTTTTCTTTCGTGCTTTCGCGGTTAATAAATACGTTTTTGCTATTATGAACTATTTGTACCCTTTGTCCCGATAGAAGGGGAAGCCCTTTGCGGCTGATTTTGCCTGACTGGCACGGAGGCCAGACCTGCTGCCGAATCGCGGCAGGATGCCGCTCCCACCTGCAAATAAGAAATGATATTTAAGTGACCGAAGGTCACTTAAATTCTGCGTCGAATTTTTCTTTTTCGCCGGAAATCATGTGATAACAGTGATCGTCTTCAGGAAATTTGCCGGCCTTAACCTCCGCCACATATTCTTTCATGGCTTTGGTGACCACATCGGCAACATTGCAATATTTTTTGACAAACTTGGGTGTGAAGGCCTGAAACTGGCCGATCATGTCTGAAACGATCAACAGCTGGCCGTCGCAATCCGGACCCGCCCCGATGGAAAGCACCGGAATGCTGAGTTTTTGAGTGATGTAAGCGGCCACCTCCGGCGGGATGGCCTCCAATAAAATCATCTGCGCGCCGGCTTCTTGAACCGCCAATGCATCCTGTACAACGATGCTGGCGGTTTCCAGTGTGCGCCCTTGAGCCTTGTGGCCCCCCAGCTGGCCGGAGCTCTGGGGCGTGAGACCGATATGACCCATGACCAGGATGCCGGCCTCTACGATGGCTTTGATTTGCGGGACCACCCGCACACCGCCTTCGAGTTTGATAGCATCACAGCCGGCTTCCTTTAAAAAGCGGCCGGCGTTTTCAACCGCCTTTTCCAGGGAGCTCTGATAAGACATAAACGGCATATCGCCCACGATAAAGGTGTTGGGCGCCCCCCGCCGCACCGCTTCACAATGATAGATGCACTGGTCCATGACCACCGGCACGGTTCCGGAATACCCATAGACACACATTCCCAAAGAGTCGCCTACCAGCAGCATATCCAAACCGGCGGTTTCGGCAAATTGAGCGGTGGGAAAATCATAGGCGGTCAGAAAGGTAATTTTTTCGCCCTCTTGTTTCATCCGCATAAATTCGTGAATCATTTTTTTCTTTGCCATCTGCGTTCTCCTTTGACGGATCGTTATAATCGTTATAAAAAGGATCGTTTTAGCGGGTCGCCTGTTTGTCCATTTTGTCATACAATTGTGTGAAGTGCAATCATGAATAGATTGTCATCGCTTTTGCGTTTTGTGAGCCTGGTATGAGAATTTTTATAAAGCACACCCCTTTCTTGACAGACGATTCGGTATTAGATTAGAGTTTGTCTTTTTTCAGCAAATGGCTGTTTTTTGAATGATGGGTTCTGCGGGGAACTTCGACGATGCAAAAACAACTGGCTCTGGGAATAATGTGTCTTAGCCTAGTGGCGCTGCTGGCGGGCAGCGCGGCGGCCGCCGCGCCGGATGACGCCACCCTGCGCAGCTGGGTGCAGAAGATGAAGACCGCACCCCGGGGCCCCTTCAAACACATTCGCTGGTTTTGCAACGACGGCACCATTCAGCCGCCCAAAGAATTCGCTTGTCGCGAGCGCGGCGGCGGCGTCCAGCACGGCGAATGGACCGATCGCGTCAAAGTCTTACGGGAAAACGGTTATTTTATCGCCAACGTGTTTGCCGATGTGCGCGCCTCGGAATTTCTGCAGGATCCGCGGCACCTGGAAATGGCTAAGCAAATGATCCTGGAGCAATTTCTGATCGAAGCCGATAACGGCTGGGTTTTCCGCCGCGCGCGTTATTATCGCGGTGCCCTGCAGACCGAAGACGAAACCCGTGCCGGGCGCGAGCTTTTGCTGGCATTGGTTTCCGATGCGAACTGGCGCGAAAATCACTTTATGGTGCTGCGGGAGGCGGTGCGCTTTATTCCCCATGGCCGCCAGGGCGCGCCGATTACCGAAATGCGGCAGCTGTCGCGCACTCTTGCTGAAAACGATACCGATTTTGAAACCCTGCGCATTAAATTGCATGTCCATCCGGAGCTGGCGGATGCCCAAAAAGTGAAAGATTACGCCGCGCGGCAGGGAAAGCCGGAGCTGGCCAAGGATTATGCCCATTTAGCGGATATCATCGAGCAGGTGTTCAAAGCCCGCGATATCCAAAAAGAAATCGAAGCCTTGGCCCGGACGGTCAAAAATCCCCAATTGGCCGAGGCCCTTGTGCAAAGCGCCGGTCGGCTTGCCCCCCAAAACGATGACAGGGACCGGTTTATAGCGGCCAGCCTTTTGTTGGCCATGTTGCGTGATAATCTGGCCAAAGCCGGTAAGGCCGAACAGATGCTGGCTGTTTTGGATGCCAGTATCCTGTTGGAAGGTGAATTGTTTCGCATCGGCGATGTCATGATCGCGCAGCTGCCAGAGGCCACCCGTCGTCAAAGGCTTTCCTGGCTGATTAAATATGCCGATGGCCTATACGGCATCGGGCTGATTTCCGCACGCCAGCAACAGGCGCTGACGCAAAATCTCAGCCGGCTGCTGCAGAATGATCCGCAACTCATCGATTACAAGGCGGAATTGCAATATACCGCGCGCATGCCTGAATGGGCCGACCGCACGCTACAATATCACCTTGGTGAAACCGTGGCGCATTTTGCCACCATCGAGCCGCTCAGCCGTCGTTACATTCACGACCGCCTGCGCGGCAGCCTCTTGCTGTCTTATGCGACGGTGCTCGAAAGCCTGATCGCCGATGCCAATCGGCAGCTGGGGATTCGCAATTTTATTTTCGGCCAGCCGGCCGATACAGGGCTCAGAGGCTTAAATCCGGGTCTGGCGCGCGGTAAGCTTAAACTATCGCCGGCGGGCAATGCCCTTACCAAATTTGATTCAACCGGCATTTACGTGCTGCCCTCCACCACCGAAGATCTGCCCCCGGTTGCCGGGATCCTGACCACCGGCGAAGGCAATATTTTGTCCCATGTTCAGTTGCTGGCCCGCAATCTGGGGATTCCCAATGTGGCCATCGATCCCAAATGGCTGCCTTTGATCCAATCCATGGCCGACCAGCCGGTGGTCCTGGCCGTCAGCCCGCGCGGGATTGTGCAATTGGCTCTTGACGGCCCCCAATGGGATGCGACCTTTGATGTGGACAAGGGCCCCAAAGATTTATTGATTCGGCCGGATCTGAAGAAACTGGATCTGGATACCCGCAGCCTGCGCTCCCTGGATACGCTGCGCAGCACCGATTCGGGTCGGATTTGCGGTCCTAAAGCCGCCAACCTGGGTGAACTCAAGCACTACTTTCCCGAGGCGGTGGCCGATGGCCTGGTGATTCCCTTTGGGATGTACCGGCAATTGCTCGAGCAACCCATCGAGCCCGGCGGCATTTCCGCCTTTCGCTGGATGCAGGATCAATATAAAATCATGCAGAGCCTCAAGGACGATCCCCAAAGACAGGCGCAGGTGACACAAAAATTCTTAGAAACCATTCGCCACTGGATGGTTAACCTGGATCCGGGCGAGGACTTTCGCAACCAGCTGCGGACGGCCATGCAGGACACCTTCGGCCCGGATGGATCCTATGGCGTATTTGTGCGCAGCGACACCAATGTTGAAGACCTGCCGGGGTTTACCGGCGCGGGTCTGAATTTGACCGTGCCCCATGTGGTGGGTTTTGATAACATCCTGGCCGCCGTTCAGCGGGTATGGGCCTCTCCGTTTGCCGAGCGCGCTTTTCGTTGGCGCCAGGCTTATATGGACAATCCGGAGCATGTTTACGCCTCGGTACTGCTGATGAAAAGCGTGGCGGTGGAAAAATCCGGTGTTCTGGTGACCGCCGACATTGAAAACGGGCAGCCCGGCTGGCTGACCATTGCGATCAATGAGGGCGTTGGCGGAGCGGTTTCGGGCCAAACTGCCGAAGAGCTCAAAATCAACATGCAAAACGGCGGTATCCGTTTGCTGGCCCATGCTACCGATCCCTATAAGCGCGTGCTGTTAAACGAGGGGGGCGTATCGAAGATCTCGGCCAGCGGAACACCGGCGCTCCTCAGTCAGGCCGAAATCGGCCATTTAATGGAATTTGCCCGCTCGGTACCCAAGCGGTTTCCAAAGTTACAAGATGCCCAGGGCCAGCCGGTGCCGGCCGATATTGAGTTCGGTTTTTATCAGAATCGATTGATGCTCTTTCAGATACGGCCCTTTCTGGAAAGCAGCCGGGCCCGGCAAAATCTTTTTCTAAATAACCTGGACAGCCGTTTAGCGCAGAATCACAGCAAAAGGGTCAATCTGGATGACATTCCGCCAGAGGTGCAAAGATAACAGCCTGTTTCACTGCTGTTGCCTGCTTGATGGGATTGATGATTGCAGCTGGCGGCCGGGCCGATCCGGATGCTGGAAGAATGTTAGGGGGGGGAAATTTAGAACCTATCTCAAAAATGCGTCTAACTTTTATGGGTTATGCCCGTTACCCGTTAACCCGTTTCCCCGAAATAAGAAGATCAGACATTTTTCCGATTGGAATTGGAACCGGCACAACGGGCTCAACGGGCTAAACCGGCAAACCCAATTGGGTGATCCACTATTTTTGAGATAGGTTCTAGTTCGGCTTCGTCTCGGGCTGGCAAACAACCTCATCGAGGGCAACAATGAGTTTCTGGAGCCATTGCTCCCCATGACGGCTTTTGGCCAGAGCGACGGCTATATAGCGGCGGCCGTCATGTTCGATAATGGCGCTGTCGGAATGATAGGGCCCCCAGGTACCGGATTTGCGGTAAATCTCTGATTCCGGATGAACTGTTTTGAGCCCTTTGACAAATTTGTGCTCGATTTCGGTTTCTGCCAGAATCGCTTTCATGAGTTGGCTGAGTTGCGGTGAGACCAGTCGGCCGGTTTCCAGCAGGTAATAAAAGCGGGCCACCTGCAAGGCGGTGGCACCGTGGGAAAGATTGCGGAGCGGATCCCGTCGGCGGGCCGGCGCCTTGCCGTATTCCTTGCCGACCCAGATGCCGCCCCCGTTTTGAGGGTCATACAGCCGGTAACGCGGCGACTGCAGCAGCTCGGCCAAATAATCGATGCCGACCCGATTGAGCATTTCAGAAGCTGCTGAATTGGATGACTGCTGGATCATGAGCTTGAGTTTTTCAAGGGTTTCATCATCCAGGGTCATTTCACCGGCAGCTATTTTTTCAAAGGCGCCCAAAAGGATGGCAATTTTGGGTAGACTGGCGGCATACATCATTTCATTGGGATTGACGTAAGCCATGCGGGGATCGGAAATGTCGGTGATATCGACGACCACAATACTCAGGTTTTTATCCTCGGTGGCGCCGTCTAGCTTGAGGGCATTGATGCGCTTTTCCAGGGCTTTTTGCAGCCGGGGATCGCAGCTTTGTGTCCAGGACGGATTCTGAGATTGCGCACCCGTCAGACTGGTGCAGATCAGGACAAAAAAAACCAGCGCCAATAATTGTTTCAGCCTATCCATAATGGTAATTATTACCTATTATTCAAAAAATGCAAGCACAAAATTCAAATAATAACATCACAGCCGAATGTAAAGCCCGATATCCAGTGTTGCATACCCTGGGAGCCCGGGCGGCATTTCTTTTTCTTAATTTCTTTCTAATAATTATGGCCCTTTATCAGCTTAAGCCGGCCAGCCGCTCGCTGTTCATCGAAACCCTGGGGTCTGAACAATTGCCCTACATCTGGATCGCCACCGCCGTGTCCATGGGCGCCTTTATTACCTATTATCACCGGCTGGTGGAACGCCACAGCCGGATAAACGTCGTGCTGGGCACCTGTTTGACGATCAGCATATTATTGGTCATTTTTCGCCTGCTGCTCCAATCCCCCGGTCCCATCGCATCGGCCTGTTTTTATGTTTTTGTCGATATGCTGGGCGTGGTGCTGGTTGAACAATTCTGGAGCCTGACCAACTCGGTATACACCACCCATGAGGGCAAATCATGGTATGGGTTGGTAGGCACCGGTGGTCTGGTGGGCGGCGTGGCCGGCGGCTGGGTGTCGGCCATGCTGATCAAGCACACACCACTGCAGACCCCGGACCTGCTGCTGACCGGCGCGGGCATCATCGGCACCATCTTTGTGCTGACCTGGCTGATGGGGCGCGTGGGTATTTACTGTGAAGTTGAGCATGTGTTTCGCCCGCATCAAAAGGCCAGCGGCGGCTGGCGCATTCTGGGTCACAGCCGCTATTTGTTGCTGATTGCCGCCATCTTGCTGTTGGCCCAACTGGCTTCCCCTTTGGTTGAATATCAGTTTTTAAATACCGTCGAAAACGTCTACCCGGACCGCGAGGCCCGCACCGCCTTTTTATCATTGTTTTTCAGTGTATTGGGCATCATGTCCATTGGTGTCAATCTGGGAATCACCCCTCTGGTGCACCGCTATCTGGGGGCGATTGCCGGTTTGCTGGTCCAGCCGCTGATGATGTTTATTTTTTCCTGGTGTTTTTTCTTGCAATCAACCCTTTTTTTCAGCAGTGCCACCAAAATCAGCGATCGGGCGCTTTCGTATTCCATCAATCGCGCCTCCAAAGAGCTGTTGTACGTGCCCATCGATTCCGTTTTGATCTACCAGGCCAAAGCCTGGATCGACATGTTCGGTTATCGTCTGTTTAAGGTGTCCGGTTCGGTAGTCATCCTGCTGTTTACCCAATGGCTGCCCTTCACCGTCAGCGTACCCCAGCTGAGCTGGTTTACCATTTCCATCTGTGCCATCTGGATCGCCATTATTTTTGTGCTGCGCCTCGATTATCAAGTGGCCTGTGAGGCGGCTGGTGCGTAGATGTGGAGTTGCGAGTTGCGCGTTCCGTGTTCCGTGTTGTGTGTGTCAGATAACGTGAGTTTGCTAATTTGAGTTCTCGAGGACGAGCACGAGAACGACGACGACGAAGGTGTTTGCGCGTTATCGTACTCGTCCTCCTACTCGTCCTCGGCTATTTTCAAATTGTGCCTCACTAAACAAATAGCAGGCACTCGCGCCCGTTGTGAAACATTTACCTACCGCTGCCTAAATCAGCAATCACAAGCCAGCCGCCAGAAGCCAGACGCCAGGATCCTGGTGCTGTTTGAGACCCTGAGCGCAGAACCTAGAACCCAGAACCTAATAACCGTACTCTTTGAAATAGGCGTCCGGATTCGATTGGAGCTGGTCTAGTCGGTATTGATAGCGGCCGATGATGGCCTGTTTGCTGCGCGAATTCGTATACGCCTCAGGGGGGAGTTGTTCCAACCAGGCGATTTTTTCTTGCAGTTTTTCCGCTTCCGCAGCGATACGCTCCTGGTGGGTAGGCGGTTTTGGGTCTGCGGTCGATTTTGGGGTGGGAGACGCTGCCTCCTCTTGTTCCAGTTCTTTGAGGATGGCTTCAACGTTGGTTTCGTTTATTTTTTCCTGCTGCTGAAGCGCGTTCGGGTCGGATTGTATTTCCGGAGCGGTTTCAACGGGAACCGACTTTTCGGGCGGTGGTGTGTGGCTGTAGTGTTTGACACCGTTTTCATCGGTCCAGGAATAAATTTCAGCCTGTACGCCGGGCACGTGGAGGGCACAAATGAGCAATAGGGTGACAATAGCGATGGATTTCATACCATCTCCTTAAATTTCAATCTAATGGTATGGTCACATCACAAATCGATAATAATTTCGGCTTCATTCCCGCAATGGGTGCAAGTTGCCTGTCCCGATCTTTGTTTTTGGGCGGGTTGAGATTCATGAATGTGTTCGGCTTTTGGTGTCGATCCATCTTCATCGGGCTCAAGGGAGCAGGTGATAATCATCTCAGCCTCATTGCCGCAATTTTCGCAGGTGCAGACTTGCCGAAACATTTTTTTAGGAGTCGTTTCGCTCATTTTCTATAACCTCCTTATGCTTTTAAATAAATGATGACAAATTCGCCCACGGCTGTCAAACATTACGAGGGATTTACGTGAAAATAAGAAAGAGGTTCTTATATTTATTTCTTGTCAAAGTTCTGTCAATAGCGGAAATGAATTATCAGCAGCGAAATCGCGTCCGTCTCAGGCGGATTTAAATGCATTAGTGGGCGTTGCGAAAGTACAGCCCAAACCCTCATAGTAGCTGATGAACCCGATGTTGATCTTGCAGTGAATATGTCATTTTAGATTTGAATCTTGTACAGCGCCTATTTAGCGCGCGGCCAAAAATCGGATCGCGACTATTACCTGGGGGGCAATAAAACCGCACCGCTGCCCATTGCGTTATCCACCATGGCCACCCAGTGTTCGACCAACAGCTTGCTGGGGGCGATATTATGTTACCCTTGCGCTATATGGTGCCGGAATTCTGGCGTTGCTGGTGTATCTAACGTACGGGTAAAAGTGATTGGCGTGTTGGAGTAATGGAGTACTGGAGTGTTGGCCCATGCTTGCATTACTCCAGAACGCCAACACTCCTACATAGGAATGCCCCGATGGTGATTGGTAACTTTAAGTTCTCAAACCGGCAAAACAGTCCACTACGGCTTTAGATATTATCATTATCTTTTATTTCTTTTTCTTTTCGAAGCGGTTGACCTTTCAGCTGTCTGTTTTTTGGGGGCGTCACCTTCGGTTTGATCACAGGTGTTATGGGCACCGTCAAACACCGTGACTTCACAATCCAATTCATCTTTAGCATCTGATTTATCTTTGCTCATCTTAATTTTCCTTATCGTAGTTTCTAACTGCTGTACTATTGCTGCGGATAATGGACAGGAGTCCGTTTACCTTTAGACTTATAATATAGGCACGATCTTGACCATGTAAAATGAGCGGATGGGCAGGGAATTTCGGATTCAATCAAGCTGTGGGGCAAATAGATGCGATCTTGTGCGCCAATGGGCGGTTTTTAGCCGGTAGAAGCCGAGCGGTATAGCGCCATCGAGCGGGTCGAATGGGACGCCAGCCCCTTTTCTTTGATGTCGACCATCAATGCATGCACCAGATCTGGATCGAGATCCGTGCCGCTGATCTGACGCAAGATGGCCAGGGCTTGAACCCAGCTTTTACGCTGCTGGTAGGGCCGGTCGGTTGTGATGGCATCAAAACAATCGGCCACTCTAATAATTTTAGCGCCCAATGGGATCTGGTCATCTTTGAGTCCAAATGGATAGCCGCTGCCATCTATTTTCTCATGATGATATTGTACAAATTCGATCACGGCTGCGGGAATATCAAAATCGCTCAGAACAGCAACACCCAACAGAGGATGCAAACGCACTTCCGCCAGCATATCATCGGACAGCCAGTTTTGCGTATTGTTGAGAACCACTGCGCTCAGACCGATTTTGCCAATATCGTGCAGTAAGCCGCCCAGCCGGATGTTTTCAACAGCGGTCGCCTTCAAACCGATGCGTTCTGCCAGGCGGCGCGCGTAAATGGCAACCCGCCAGGCATGTTTGCGGGTATAACGGTCTGCGATTTCCAGAACTGCAGCGATCGGGGCGCGTTTGGGAAGCCGTCTAAAAACATCGCTGTACGATGGCACATTATGTTTGCTGAATCTATTCAAAATCAGTTTTCAGGCCTTAATTTTGTGAATATCCGGTTTTTAAAATCGAAGCGAGGGATATAATCGAATGCCGGGACGCTGTCAACAAAAAAGCGTTCGTCAAAAAGTGACCAGCAAGACCGGTTTTATCGTTTTCATCTACAAACTTGCCGATGACGACCGCTCCTATGGCGACAATAACCGAAAATGTGAAAACGGCAATATTATTCGGGTACCCTGATAGAGTTCTCCTGCCGCTGTGTTGATCAGGCCGTCAGCCTTGAAAACTGCAGCACCCGATCAACGTACTGCCGGGTTTCCGGATAAGGGACCCGGCCATTGTATTTGATGACGGTTGCCGGACCGGCATTATAGGCGGCCAGTGCCTTTCTGATATTCCCGCCGAATCGATTCAGCATTTGGCGCATATATTTTGCGCCTCCATCGATATTTTGTTCGATATCAAAGATATCCGTGACACCCATGTCTTTTGCGGTGGCCGGCATCAGTTGCATTAATCCTTTGGCACCCGCGCGTGAAACCGCAGCAACCTCAAAATTCGATTCGGCCCGGATTATCGCTCTGAGCAACCTGGGGGACAGGTTATATTTAGCGGCTGCTTTCCGAACGCTTTTTTCGATCATTTGCCTTTCGGTTAAAACAGGCGGCTGGTGTTGGATTTTTGGCACCGATTTTGATGCTAAATCAATGGCTTGGCCGTTTGGGCCGGCTGAAGCTGGGCGTTCTTTTTTTTGCACCGCTGACAAAGACGGTGTTGGAAATCGGTTGAAGATCTTGTTTGCGATAATACTTGCGGCCGGCGGTGGCTGGGGTCTGAAGCGTGATTTTGCCGTAACGGGTTGAGCCCGGTAATCGGCGATGGTTAGCCCGCGGGTTTTGACTTTGTTGGCCAAAGACCGGTTCTGGGCCACAGACAGGATGCTTTTAAACGGGTTTTGCCCGCTAACCGAAGGGCGATTTGATGGGTACTTAATATAACCTCTGACGCCCCCAAGAATTTTGCGGCTGTGATGATGCTGGATGGAAAACAGATTGTTGTCCGCCATAATGCTGCTCATTTACCGTTAGATATTCTATTGTGATTTTATCCATTTTTAGCAATATCCGTTCCACATCCTCTTTTAAAAGCTTAATATAATAATTTCATATAGTTAACCAAAAAAGGGATTTGCAGCCAAAGACCCTATGCAGAAAAATTTGCCTTTTTGACACCGCTAAAGGGTGTTTGAGGTCGAATTTTTGCTGGATAAAGATACGACCGCGGTTGGCTGGGTTATGGGGCAAGGATCTCTGAGATAACGGTGAGAAACTGCAGTGGATCCACATAAGCATCATTAATTTTTACGCCCCAATGCAGATGGGGTCCGCTGACCCGCCCGGTGGCGCCGCTCAGACCGATTTGATCACCTCTGGCAATGCGCTGGCCGGCCTTCACATCAATTTTACTCAGATGCGCGTAGTTGGTGAAAATGCCCTTGCCATGATCCACGATGACAATGTTGCCGGAATAAAACAGATTTTTGGCCAGTCGGACAATTCCGAAATTGGAGGCCAAAACCGGTGTGCCCACCTTGGCACGGAAATCAGTGCCCCGGTGATAGCTTTGCAGCTCATCGTTAAACAGCCGCTGGGTTCCAAAGACACTGGTGATATCACTGTTCAACGGCTTGATAAACTGGCCATACCACAGGCGTCTGTCGTTGCTGCTGGCATAAATGCGTCGGATTTCTTTTTTTTCGGCTTTGATGCGTCGTAAATCCTTGGAGTTTGGCTTTACGTGCTTTGGTGCCACCTGCAGGATTTCTTTTTTGTAATTTCCTTCGACAATGCGCAACGAAACGCTGTCGATTTGTCGGCGGCCCTTGGAATCCTTCCATTCCAGCTCAACGGCTGCCTTTTGCGGTGCAATGCCGATCGGGATTCCGATCAGCCCGCAATAGATGCCGGCGGGTTTTACCGGGTGCTGGAAAAGGGCGATGCTGCTCTGGTTGAACCGAGCTTTCAAGTCGGTTAGGGCCGGATCCTCTTCGCGCAGATCAACTTCAAGAACTGTAACCTGGCCATTGGCCACCTTCGCTGTAGATAGGCTGGCACCCCTGAAAGGATTGTTTGGCATGTTGTCAGCCGATGCAAAAACAGGTCGCGGTACCGCAACCATTGTGGACAGCGCAGTGACCATAAATATAAAGATATTAAATAATTGCATCGAACGTGATTTCATATTTACCCAAATAAAAACCCTGGAGCAAGCCCGAAAAAATGCCTCCTCCAGGGTTTTAATGCATTCGTGTAAAAACGTCTACACACAAATATTGCCATTACAGGGTGAGTCCCAGATTCTCGATGGTTTCATAAGTCAACTCTCCTACAGCAAGGTTATTGGCCCGCTGGTAGGACTCAATCGCCATCCGGGTCTCATATCCAATCACCCCGTCAATGGGTCCGGGATCATGACCGGCATCGCGCAGGGCCAATTGGATCCTTTTTATGGCATCTGCGTTCATGTTGGTTTCGCAAAAGATACGGCGCCAAGCCATATAGCCGTCGCTTACTTTTTCTGTGCGGGTTACCGTCTGATATTCTGCATCTATCTTAATGCGTTGTTCTCTGGCTGGGGAAACCAGCTTGCGAACCTTGACGGTTTTGTATTCCGCCGGAATCGTAATGCGGCGCGTCTCAGGGGCTTTGACCATGACCCGTTTCTTGATGGTTTTATATTCGGCAGGAATTTCAACAGTTTTTGTGGTAGGGGGGCTCGTCATGACCCACTTTTTGACGGTCCGGTAAGAGGCCGGAACTTCAACCAGGCAAATAATTTCACCGGTTAGATTATCGACCTTTTCGATAGGCCCTCTACCTTTTTTCCATACCGTATGCGCTTCCTTGACGAGAATTTTTTCTTCCTGCCATTCAAAACTGGCGGGCACTTCCACTAGCTTTGAAGATGCCTGCCGAACCAGCACCTTTTCCTCTTCCCAGCCATACTGGGCCGGAATGATTTCTAATTCTTCGGAAGCCTCTTTGACCATAACCGTTTCTTCAACCCACTCAAATTCAGCCGGAATGATTTCCAGCCGCTCGGCAGGCCCCTTGCTTAAAATTGTCTCGGTATTGGTCCGATAGGTCGGCGGAACAAAAGCTCTGGCCCAGCACTCGCCGGGTTTGGCATTGGGTGGAAATAACGAAGTGTCTCCCGTCGGCATTGCGGCTTTAGCAGCCGTTTCTTCCGAAAAAGACTTTTCCATACCGGCAGCCGGCTCCTGAGACTGTGCAAGGGCATTCTCCAACCGACCGCTGTTCACGTCCGTTTGCATGTTTTGGTTGCTCCCGCTGTGGGAGAATCCCACCAGCAGAAAGCTTACACCGATTATACATACCATGTAGAATAAAAGCGTGTCCTTTTTCATATGTCACCTCCGCTAGATTATCGCTTTAATTTTCATTGAAATGGACGACCATCACGTCTAAGTGCATCAATTACGTGTGGCCAGGAAATAATTGATAGGAAGAACCTGGAAATGAGAGGCAGGCTCATAATTCGGTAGTTTAATCATCATTCATCCGCATGCAACCCAATTTGTTAATTTATTTATTTGATTTTTGGGAGGCAGCTGCGGCAGGGCGAGCAGATGGTTTGGGTGCTTTCGATGACGCGCAGAGGCTCTGCACAGGGCATCTGATAGACAGGGGTTTCGAAAGTTTTTGGTTTCGTCTAACGCGCGATAACCATTAGCATCGAGTCCTGAATCCGCCGGTAGACGTCTTCTTTACTTTCATGGTTGAGCGGCGCCCTCGTTCCAACCGGGCCGGTTGCAGGTAATTTGGCAAGAAGCATGTTCATGTTTTCGATTTTCAAAGCACAGCTGGCGTTTTGCACCAGATATAATTCACCGTCTGTTTCATTGATCAGGCCGAGCATTGAGCGGATAACGCCGACGACTTCCCCCTTCATATTCACCAATGGACCGCCGCTGTTGCCGGCCTGAATCGGAACCGTCGTTTGATACAAAGCCGGATCATTATTCAGGCCCTTTAGGCTGCTAATACGGCCATGGGTTAATTTAGGAGAATTGGACAACATTTCAGAACCTGGAAAACCGATGGTAAACACCTGAGCGCCCAGTTCGGCATTACTGCGGGCCAAAGGCAGGGCCGGAGGTAGTTCGTTGGAGTTGTCCACTTTTAAAATGGCAATGTCACTGACCTCATCTGTAAGAACGATTTGGGCTTTTATTTCAGAACCGGATACATCAAGCAAGGTAATCTCTTTGCTCTCGGCAATAACATGGTTATTCGTTACCACATAGTCAGATGTAATTGGCCAGGCGGTACCTACCGACATATTAGCGGGTAGTGACGTTGAACCTTGCGACTTTGACTCGCCTGAGCATGAACGAATTTTATTGAAAAGCTCGGTGCCCAGGGGGTGGCTTGGAGCTAAGCGCTCGATGGCTTTGAAAGATTCCCGGGCGCGATCAATATCTAATTCCGCCAAGTAAGATACACCGCTTTTATAAATCCATTTTACAGCGTGCTGCATCTTTGCTTCGGTATCTGCCTTTTTTGAAGTCGTTTCTGCTAAAGTCAGTCCGAGGTGATATTGGGCGTCTGCCAAACCTTGATCGGCAGCCTTCCGATACAAGCGCGCAGCCATCTGTGGATCCGGGCGAACACCCCGCCCTTCGGCATACATCATTCCGAGGTTGTATTGGGCGTATGGATTACCACGCAACGCGGCCGCCTGATACCATTTTGCAGCAGTGGCCGGGTCCTCTTTTACGCCTTTTCCACTATCATACAAGGCGCCCAGATTGATTTGGGCTTGCTGATATCCGTTTTCAGCCAGAGTCTGCCAGATCCTTAATGCTTCTTTATAGCGACCGGCCTCATATGCCTGCCAACCGAGATCAAATTGCTCGGCTTCCGAGGATGCTTTAGAGGCCCTTACGGCAGTGTAACCGATCATTAGGATCAAGTTTGCAGCGACGATCAGGATGAAAAAGCGACGTATACACTTCATAAAATCAATCTCCTTAATCGGGGTTTGGTCGAAAGCGAAAAATTTGCGGTGCAGCAATGGCGCACAGGGTTTTAATGACCTCGGCTAAGTGCTTTTGAGGATGCAATCGGTTTTATCTCGGATATAGTAGTTACATTATAGCTACTTTATCCTGTTTCTACCCAACTGTCAAATGTTGCGGCCGTGTAAACACATTTCCCGACGAAAACATTTTCCCTAAAAAAATCCCCGGCTGATGCTAACCGGGGATTTTTTAGATTCAAAAAGGTGCGTTAATCTGTCCCTGACGCCACGAGATTACCCTTTAATGATTCTGGGCAACATCATCTGATGCTGCGGACAGATCGATTTTGGATTTTGATACGCTGCTCCGGCAAAGGCCGCCAGATACTGGCGAATTGTCGTCATCTTGGCCACCTCATCCACCATGCCGTGCTGGGCGCAGTAAATGGGCCGGGAATAATCGAAATATTCTTTGACCAGCTTGTTCATTTCTTCGATAATCGGCTCCAGCGGCCGTCCGGCTTCTTTTTCCTTGACCAGCCGGCGGGAGAAACTGGCTGCTGCCGCGGTTTCGCCGTGCATTACGTAGATTTCGGTGGTGGGTGTGCCCAGGGTAAATGCATTATGGCGGTTGGCCGTGGGACCTCCCATGATATAGTGGGCGGCAGCGGTTCCTTTTCTGAGCAGCACCAGCATCATGGGGACCTCGGTTTGCTGGATGGAATAAATCAGCGCCTGCCCCAGTCCCAGCAGTTCGGCTTTTTCGGCGATATCGCCCACATCGATGCCGCTGGTGTCCTGAAACCAGACAATGGGTACACGATCCCGGCCACAGTGGGTGACAAACTCGTTCAGTTTGATCAACCCCTGACGGTAGAGCTTGCCGCCGATACCCGGATAATCAGCGTATTCAGGATAATCCTCGCCGAAAAATCCCTGGCGGTTGCCGATCACGCCCATGAGAAAGCCGTCCACTTTGACCAGTCCGGTGTAGACCTCGGGGCCATAATCCGGCCGGTACTCCATGTGCTCGCTGCCGTCGACCAGGCGCGCTAGGATCTCGTCAAAATTATACATGGCTTTCTGGTTGAAGGGAACCAGGTGATAGAGATCTTCCTGGGGAAAGCGGGGTTCCTTGGGTTCCGCCACCCGGAAAAATTTGGGATTATAGGCCGGCATGTCTTTCATATAATCTTTGATACCGTCTAAAACCGCTTCTTCCGTTTCAAAGACATAGCGGAAAAATCCGGTCTCATCGTAATGGATTTTGGTGGATCCGGGCGGTTCGACTTTGAATTGCTTGGCGGCTGAAATCAGCTGTTCGGCGCCCTCCAGATCAAAGTAGCCCTTGGGTGACATGCCGCTTAAAATACCGCCGCCGCCCACCGCGATGTTACAGTCTTTGTGGGCAAACAGGATGGTGGGGCTGATGCCTTGATAGCCGCCGCCGGCCGGGTTGGTGCCGTAAATAGCGGCCAGAATCGGTACCGCGGCCTGATTGAGTTCGGCATGTCGAAAAAAGGTCGTGCCGGAGCCCCGGCGATCGGCGTAAAATTTTTCCTGCTCGGTGAGTTTGACGCCACTGCAGTTGACCAGCCAGACGAGGGGGATGTTCAAGCGTTTGGCCAGGTCGGTGCAACGGAAGACGTTTTCAGCCTGGCCGGGCAGCCAGGCCCCGGCATAAACTTTGTTGTCAAAGCCGATGACAACTGCCCATTTACCTGAAATTTTGGCCAGACCGTCGATCACATTGGTGGTGCCTTCGGTATTGTCCTGAGGGTTGTACAGGGTGTGCAGGGGATTCCAGGTGCCAGGATCCACCAGATACTCCAGGCGCTGCCAGACCGTCAATTGGCCGCGTGCGTTGATCTTTTCGGCCGGCATGCCGGCATTTTTGACCTTTTCTATGGCTTCAGCCACCTGGGCTTCGACTTCCTGTATTTGCTTAACACTGGCCTCGGTGCTTTTAATCTGCCCGGGTTTAAGTTCTTGTCCAAATTCTGTCATTTTTTCAAAATAGGGTCTCATATACCTCCTCCATCTTAGTCATATTTCCAAATTTTTGTCAGCTGTTCCATATACCAACGTTGTATAGACGTCAAGGCCCGAAGTGCTTTATTTGAACTTGACAACCGCCTCACCTTCAAGTATCAAACGACTCTGATGAATTCTCTTTCCCTGTTTAGGGGAGGATGAACAACTGTTGAAAAAATGAAAACCTATAAAGGGAGGACGGAATGGCAACTGAAATTTTAGCACCCATGCCTGGGACGATTATCAATATTCTCGTGAATGAGGGTGATGAAGTATTAGAATATCAAGAGGTGATCATCCTCGAAGCCATGAAAATGGAGAATGCCATCCCGTGCCCCGAAGCCGGTAAGATTAAAGAAATCAAAGTTAAAGTAGACGACAAGGTGGCGACCAATCAGGTGCTGATGGTCATCGAATAAGAAACCTTTCAGCAACTGCCCCCCAAGATCTGATTAAAGGCCCGACTGACGAAAGCGTTTGGGCCTTTTGTTTTTATTCGATTTAATCTGCCAAAGAGGTCAAATTTGCTGGGTCCCATTTTTGTTAATTTATTGGCCAACCGTAGAAGGCCCCCCCTGGCCAAACTGCGCGGAATTAATGATCCCAAGCGGTTTTTGTGGCAAATTCTGCCGCATGCGGCGCGCACATTTTCCTTTGTGATTGTATTTCTGCCGCCGCGCATGCGGCGCGCCCTGGCGCTTGCGTACCTGTACTGCCGCATGTTGGATACTTACGAAGATCTTTTGCCCACGTTGCTGCAAAAACAATCGACCTTAAAACGCTTTATCGATCGATTCGATGATCCTGCCAATTTAAAGCCGGCCCCATCGCTTGACCCGGACCTCACCGCTGATCCACGGGAAAGTACCCACGTGCTGTTGGTCAACCGCGCCGCTTTTATTGATGCTCATTTTAATCGACTGGAGCCTTCACAGCAGGCGGCCATTTGCCGGCTTGTGCGGCGCATGGGTGAAGGCATGATATGGGCCAGTCGCGTTTTTAATGATCAAGACGGTGTTTTACAAACACCGGGGCAACTTTCGCGCTACTGCTGGCATGTGCTCGGCACACCGATCCTTTTTGCAGATGAAATGCAACGGCTGGATCGAGGACTATCTCCGCAAATCAGCGATGCGCGCTTACGTCTGTGTGCTGCCGTTGGAGAAGTCATCCAACTGGCCAACATTACGCGTGACTTGGAAAAAGATGTCGAGCGCGGTATTTATTATCATCCTCAGCTGCAGGGCCTGGAAGGTGCCCCTCTTAAGCACCGCATCCGGGAAGTGCGCCGTGAGCTGGTTTTACGCGCCCTGCGTCGGTTCCGTGAGTTTCCCCAATTTTTTAACACCATGCCAACCGCTGCTATTTCACGGGCCCGGGGGGCGGCCATGCTACTGATCATAACCACCTATGCCTATTATTGGCGTGCTGCCCAAAAAGCGGGCCTGTCGGCTTTTGATAAGCGGCAGCGCATCACCCGTTTGGGCGGAGCGGTCACCTGGCTGAAGTGTGTTTTGTCGCGTCAGGCAACCGCCCGTTTTTTAGACTGGCTTGAAAAGACGGTTGTGATCGCCTTTGAACGCTGTCGGCCGGATAAAACCAAGCGATTCATTTGGGAGGATGGCAAGTTTGATGTGGTTGCGCTGATGAAATAAAGCGCCATTTAATACGGGTTGGCATCCAGGTCGGATGGATATTCCTTATAGTAGTGCGAATTTTTCCAGCCTTTTTTCAGAGCCTTGTTGAATTTATAGGTCGCGTAAAAATTGGTCTTGTTTTTCAGGCTAAACAGCGACCGCACTAAGCGAAAGGGGTAGTTGGGAAAAGAATAGATGTTTTTCTTGATATAATTGTTGCCGATATAGATAGTGTGCGGCTGCACATCCTGCGGCTGGTGGACCATGTACGAAAAGCGGTATTTATCCCAATCTTGCGGGTAGTCGCTATGAATGATGCGGCCTTCTTTTAGCAAATGTTGCATCAATTCCGTTCCCGGAAGGGGGGTCAGCAAGGTAATTTGGATAATGTCAATACCGGATCGGACCAAAAAGCGGGCGAGTTGCTTATAATAAGCCGGCGATTCATGGTCATTGCCAATGATAAAGGCCCCATAAACAGCAATGCCATATTTGTGAAACACATCGACGACCTTTTGGTAATTTTGCACCCCGATCTTAATATTGATTCCTTTTTTCATATCCCGCAGGGATGCCTTGCTGATGGTCTCAAAGCCGATAAACGCAAAAATACAGCCGGCCTGAGCCGCCGCCTCAATGATGTGTTCATCATCGGCGGCATTGATAGAGGTTTGCATCCACCATTTCTGATTGAGCCCGCCTTTAATCATACCGTTAAACAATTCCAGGGTGCGGGCCTTGCTTTCCGGACTGTAACCGATCAGGTTATCATCTAAAAATGCCAAAAATTGGCCCTTTATGTCGGCCAATTCGGCCAAAACATTTTGGGCGCTGCGTTGACGGAATTTATTGCCCAGGTAGCGGGAAACCGAGCAAAAATGGCAATTAAACGGGCAGCCGCGTGATGTTTGAATTGAATGCCAGAAGTAATTCGGATGAAGCAAATCCCGCCGGGGCAATATTTTGCTGCGCCCATATTCGATCCGGGGACCGATATATAAGGGCTTTAGGCAGTTGCTTTCGAAATCTGCCAACAGCTTGTGCCAGATATCTTCGACTTCACCAACGACAACACTGTCTGCAAATTGCTGGGCTTCATCCGGCATCATGGATGCATGGATGCCGCCGATAACGACTTTTATTTTGCGTTTGCGATACTGACGCGCAATTTCATACGCGCGGGTGATGTTGCTGGTAAAAGCCGTGATTCCCACCAAATCGGCCTCTTCAAACTGGAAGGTATCGAAGTTTTCGTCGGCGATCCTCACTTCCCAATTTGGGGGTGTAACGGCAGCAACATAGGCCAGTCCCAACGGAGAAAAGGTGGAAAATCGGCTGAGCAGCAAGCCGCTTCGGCGACCGACCGGGTTTATGAGTAATAGCTTTTTCAATGGGATCCCAATTGTTTAACCAGTGATAGGGCTGTTTGACGGGTATTGCCTTTAAATTTTAATTTTAATGCCGCGATCAGCATGTCAACACTGATCACACGGTTAAGGTTGGCTAAAATCGCCAAAGCGGCCAGTGCCCAGTCCGGGCGCTTGATGCCCTTGGCTTTTAAATCGACCGCATGGATGCGGGCTTTGCATTCGGGCAGGCTGACGCTCTTGATCTGAATGATCAGGGTTTCCGCTGTCAAGCGCGCAAACATATCCCGGCGCCGATCCACCCCTTCCTGATCCAGGGCAAGCACCACATCGGGCGTCTCAATGCCGGTAAAGTCGATTTCCTGCGGAGATAGAATAAGTTCACTAATCGAAGGGCCGCGCAGGACGGTGATGTTATACTCGTTTTTCTGGGTGGTGTTCATCCCGGCCGTTAGCCCGGCGATGCACAGCAGTTCGCCGGCGGTGATGATCCGCTGTCCGGCGCTGCCCAGCAATATGACCTCCTGTCGACCGCTCTGAGGTGCCTTAAATTGCGAATTGATGGTCGCCGGCGGGGAAACTTTTTTCTGTTCGGCGGCCAGTTGACGATAATGCTGCCCGTATTCCGGGCGCACATTTTCAGGCACGATGCCGTGCCGCGGCGGCCGTTCGGCCAGGGCGTCATCGATCATCTTGGGGGTCATTCGGTTTTTTTTGGTGTAGCGGCCGGGACAGATGCCCCAGATATCCATTAGGGCAAACCCTTTATATTCAACGGCTTCTTGGATTAGTTGCGGTAGGTTTTTTTGATAACCGGAGCATCGCCGGACATACGGCGCACCGGCGCAACGCGCGACTTCGCCGATATCCAGCGGGCGTTCCAGCACCGATAGAAAACCGGAACTCAGTTGGGCTTCCGATGGTGTGGTAGCGGAGAACTGACCGCCGGTCATGCCGAAATTAAAGTTGTTTAAAATGAGCAGGGTCAGATCGAGGTTGCGACGACAGGCGGCCAGCAGGTGGGCGCCACCGATCCCCTGACCACCGTCACCCATGGTGACCACCACGTTGAGTTCCGGACGTGCCATTTTTAGTCCGGCTGCATATGTCAGGGCCCGGCCATGCAGGCCGTGCATGGCGTGGGTGTGAAAAAAAGTGTCAAACAGGCCGGAGCAGCCGATATCGCTGACAATCACAATCTGAGAGCCGGACAATTTCATGTTTTGAAATGCCTGATCCAAGCTATGGGTGATGCGCTCATGGGCGCAGCCCGGACATAATAGCGGCGGTCTTGCGGCATTTAAAAGACTATTCATCGACAGCCTCCTTGATGCGGGCAGGCGTGATGAGCCGGCCATCCATTTGACCGCAAAAATCAATCGGTTTGTCGGGCAGAATGCGTTGGATTTCGTGCACATATTGCCCCATGTTCATTTCCACTGCAATGATGCGCTTGGCATGACGGGCCGCCTGCCGAATCACCTTTTCCGGCGCCGGCCACAATGTCTTTAGGATCAGCAGCGAAATGGGTTTGCCCTGTCGCTTTTGGGCTCTGAATACGGCTTTTGCAGCCCGGGCGGAAACGCCGTAAGCAATCAGCAGGGTAGCGGCATTCTTATGGCGGTAGAGTTCATGGAAAGAAAACCGGTCGATGGCGGCCAGCAGCTTGGTCTTTAAACGCTGCTGATTGCGAGCGATGGCAGCCGGATCGGTGGTGATGTAACCATCTGCACCGTGGGTCGAGGAGGTCTGGCGGACCAGAACTTGATGGCCAATGGGAAGAAAGTCGGGCACCTGCTGTCCGTCTGCGACACTGAAAGGCAAAAATGGCTGATCGGTTGGCGCAGTGGAACGCTCGATGATGTCGGGGGTGTCCAGCTTTTGAAGATCGATGCTTTCGCGTGTCATACCGATTTCCTTGTTGGAAGCCAAAAAAACCGGACAGCGAAATTCTTCAGCCAAATTAAATGCCTGCAGCGTCAATGTAAAGCAATCTTTGACGTCCACCGGCGCCAGGACAATAACCGGCAGGCCGCCGCTGTTGCCCCAGCGTAAAAAATTGATATCCCCATCAGCCCCCCGGGTGGCGGAGCCGGTGGAAGGACCCAGGCGCTGTACGTCGACAATCACGATCGGTATTTCACTGCCGATGGCAAAGGATACATTTTCACTGTACAGGCTGATGCCCGGACCCGAAGTGGCGGTCATGACTTTCATTCCGGCCATGGACGCCCCCAGGCAAAATCCAATGGAAGCGATTTCATCCTCGCCTTGAAGGCAAGTACCACCCAGCGGCGGCAGCAGGTTGAGCATGGTATGATATATAGTGGTTGCCGGCGTGATCGGATAGCCGGCAAAAAAGCGGCAACCGGCGGCAACGGCCCCACGGGCAATGGCTTCGTTGCCTTCTAGTAAGCTGTAAGCCATATGAACTCCTCCGTCGTTCGGTTAGCCCGTTAAGCCGGTTGAGCCCGTTAATCAAGAAAATGGTCAGATCTCAAGACCGGCAAACGGGCTCAACGGGCGCAACGGGTAAACCTTTAAGCGCAATATAAACCGGAATGACGCTATAGGTGAGCTGCCAAAAGCCGGTGAACGGGGCAAACCGCATTACATGACTTGAGTTTTGTTCAAGCCGGAGGCTTTCATGTGCAAGGCACTTAAGGTCGAGGCTATAGTGAACTATGCCTCGGCCTTAATAACGCAGCAGATGTAAGTCTCCGGCTTGCCCGCAGGGTGGAAATTAATGAGATAAAATGATTTTCATCCATATATCAGAGCGGTTTTTTCGCTTACTTCGCTGATCTTCTTAAGCTGTTTACATTTGAATTAACGACCGCCTCTCATTAATTTTCATACAAATCACATTTTAAAGGATTTGCGGTTGGGTGGCGATTTGTCTTTTCCACCGATTTTAAAACTCAAGCCAGATCGTTTTTGAGCAGTTACTTTCTCCTGCCACGGGTAACGAATACGGGCGTGAAACGACACTTCCAGTGCATCGACCAACACGCGCACGATCTTGGCGATGTCGCGGGTGGTCAAGTCGCACTGGCTAAATTGTTCGTCTGCAATGCGTTTGCCGACAATGTGTTGGACCATTTTACTGAGTTTGTAGCGGGTGGGATCCTGCATCGTGCGGGATGCGGCTTCCACCGAATCAACAATCATCAAAATGGCCGCTTCAGTACTCTGGGGCTTGGGGCCCGGATACCTAAAATCGAGTTCATCCAGAGTTTCCCGGGGCTGCCCTTTAGCCGCCAAACTAAAAAAGTATTCAATCAGCTGGGTGCCATGATGCTGAGGGATTAAATCCACCACAGCTCTGGGCAGGCCGGCGTCCATGGCAATTTTGATGCCGTTTTTAACATGGTTGATAATGAGTTCGGTACTTTCCCAGGGATCCAATGAATCATGCGGGTTGGGACTGTTGAATTGGTTTTCGATAAAATTTTTGGGCACGTCCATTTTGCCGATATCATGGTAGTAAGCGCCGATCCTCAAAAGTAGTGCATTGGCGCCGATGGCTTCACCAACAACCTGGGCTAAGTGCGCGACGGTCGTGGAATGCTGGTAAGTGCCGGGCGCGTTCTTCTGTAATTTTTTCAACAGCGGATGCTGCAGATCCGTGTAACGATTGAGCTTGAAGGCAGAGGCCGTGTCCCAGCTGATCTCCAGCAGCGGCAACAGCAACAGTGCCAGGGGCCCGGCGGCCAGACCACCGGCAAACGCCCAGCCCAACCGCTCCATCATGGCCTTATCGAATGACTCCGGCTGGACCAGGGCGGCGAGATTCAGCTGGTTGGGTGCTGCCGGAAAGACCGTCTGCCAATCCAGGCTGAACGCCAATACACTTAAAGCATTGACGATGCCGACCATCAGGGATGGCAGAATAATTTGCCAGCGCTTCTGTATATTGGCCGACACCAGTGTGGCCGCCATTCCACCGAAAATCAAATAAAGCACGATGGTATATTGCGGACCAGCGATCAAGCTTACAATAATAGCGCCCACCATGGCGGTGCCGGTGGCGGTCAACTTTCCATGATTTAATGAGATGACCATCAAGGGCAAAAACGCAAAAGGAATGGCATAAATGGGCAATGGGGTAAACAGCAGGCAGCCCTTGAGCACGATGACGCATAGAATTAACAATGAAATCAGGGGGCGTTGGGGCGGCGCTTTGCGAGACCCGCTAGTCAGCACTTTTGATAGAAACAGATTATAGAAAATGACCATAAACAAAACGGTAAACAAAACCCAGGGCGCGTTGCGGTAAATCTTTCTGAGCTGTTGCTGTTGATAGGCCTCCAACAACAGCACATCTTCCTCGCTGAATACGCGACGAAAGGGAACCAAAATGTCACCAGTCTGAAATGAAAGGATTTCAATCGGATACTGACGGTGAATCTTATCCAGCCGCAGGGCGTTTTCCTCTTGGTTGTAGATCAGGTTTGGCAGCAGAGTGGTCTGAGATATTTTTAAAACAGGGTTCAGGATGGATTCGTCCACCTGCCAGAAAAGCTCCTGGACTTTTTGCAGCAGGGTCAGCCGGGCTGTTTGAAGGGTTGTCAATTCATCGACAGCGGTCACCGCCGGTGCCGCCAACGCCGGATCATGGATTTCGATGGCCGTTTTGCCCTTTACATTTTGGGGGTCATCTAAAATTTTATTTTGTAGAATGGCTTCTTCAACCGTAAAAATGCCTTTTAGTAATTTTCTCAGGTCTTTATATCGCAGTACTTTGGACATTGTTTTAGCAGATATGTCCACACCGAATTCGGAGTTGATCATCAAGACCAGCTCGTCAACGCGGTTTTTACCGCGGTCCTGATAGGTTAATAATTCTTTGGTAAGAAGCTGTAATTTTTTCTTGGATGCGTTGACGCGCTCTGGAAGATAATTAAATACAGGAACAAATTGCGAAAGCGCTTGGATACGTTTGGAGCTCAGCGCTTTTTTCTGATCAAAATTGAAAGGCTGGCGGGCACGGATCGCCAGTGTGGCCGTTTTTTGCGGGGCGGGGGGTCTAATGGCAAGATAGATGTTTTCCACAAAGCAGGCAAAAATCGTTAGTAGAATCAACGTTATGTTTAAAAAGAGTTTCATTATCAAATTTGATATCATCCAACAATCAACGGAATTACCATTATCTCATACATGTTCAACTGCCGGTTAGCGCAGACAGCATTGGCGTATGTGGGCCTCTATCATATAAAGCCAGACAAACAGAGTCAATCAAATCCGTCTTTGACCCTTAATTTTTCCTCATAACGGCCGATAGTATCTTTAGAAATTCGGGATGAATTGACATCAACATCTGTCGCAATTCCATAAGGCCTTGTAATTGCATATAGTTTGGGCAATTCTTGACTTTTAGAGGCCTTTCTGCGATAATATACTGTAATAACTTGATGATTCTTTCATCCAAACTCTGATTTATAGACATACGGGTTTGCGCTATCTTCCCGCTTTACAATCAGACCGAATCCCCTTTTTGCAATTTTTGGGAGAATGTCTTCAGCGGAGCCGGCAAAATGTGAAACGGTTGAAAGCGGCAAGACAGGAGGATTAAAATGCTGGGTAGAACATTTGCCCGTTTCAAAAAGCAAAAAAAGAACCAACCACCTCAGGCAGCCTCAGCAAAGGCCAAAAGCGATAGGTCACAGGCAGAACGGCTTGGAAAATTGTTGAGTGCTTCCGGGCGGGTGAGTCTGGCTTCTTTGCGAAAGATGGTTCGGGAAGATGACGCGGATGTATTCGTCCAATTTGTCCGGCGTCCGGTGCTCGTCGGTTCCGCCGTCAGAAGCGGTATTATTTCCAGTCAATCGGGTGTGGCCAGCGATGAACTTAACCGCACGCAAATTTTTGAGCCCTCCAGAAGTCAGAGCGATTCCTTTTCAGCCTCCGAGAGCTTAAAACATGCTGTTTACCCGCTGGTCAAAGGCGAGTATCCGGCAACGCCTCCCGGAAGCTTTTACATCGGGCGTATCAACGGCAACGATATGATTATGCCGGATTATGCCATCTCCAAGCGCCACGCCATCATCGATGTTGAAGAAGACGGCTACTACATACGGGATGCCGGGTCTACGAATGGCACCAAATTAAACGGCACAAAACTGGGCAAAAAGCGTGTCAAGCTCAGAGACAAAGATGTCATTGGCTTTGCGCGTTATGAATTTACATTTCTGTATCCAAAATCACTCTACCATATGTTGCGCGAGGCGGGCGCCTAAAGATTGAGTTCTGTTTTGACGGCGCGTCCAAATTTTTCAATCAAGTAGGGCTTTTTAATGTAGGTTCCGGCACCGATCCGCTGGGCTTCTTTGACCCGTTCGGATTCTGAGTAACCGCTGGCGATGATGGTCTTTTGACCGGGACGAATTTGTAATATTTTCTGATAGGTTTCAAGGCCGTCGATGCCTGGATCCATGATCATGTCCAGCACAATTAAATCCACCGTATGATTGACCAGGTAATCCACCGCCGCCTCACCGCTGGCCACTGTTGTCACCCGATACCCTAGTTTTTCCAACATTTCAGAGGCAATCTGCCGCTGTTCGGCAATATCATCAATAATCAGAATGGATTCACCGTTGCCTTTAATGGCTGCTAAATCGAAAAGCCTATCATCTCTATCCAATTCTGGGCGAGTGACCGGGAAATAGAGGTTAATGGCCGTACCCTTGCCCTCTTTGCTCTTAATGTCGATATAGCCTCTGTGATCCTTGACCGTCCCCCAAACCACCGCCATTCCCAATCCGGTACCGCTGCGCCCCATACTTTTTTTGGTATAAAACGGTTCAAATATACGCTCTATATCTTCAGGCGAGATGCCAATGCCGTTATCCTTAACCGTTAAGACGACGTAATCGCCTTTTCCAATATCATCGAATGCGTTCAGCGGTTTGTCCTGGTGGCGGTTTTCGCTGCGAATGGATATGTGCCCCCCCTCGGGCATCGCTTCGGCCGCATTGGATACCAAATTCATTACGGTTTTGGATAGATGCACCGGTGAGCCCAGTATATTGAGCAGATTGCTTTCCAGATGATGCGACACCTTCACATCCGGGTGGTCGAGCAATAGCTTTTCATGCTCGGGACTTAGCAAGTATTCTGAAACAATGCTGTTTAAATTGACGACTTCTGTGGCGGCCACGCCTCTGCGGGCCAGCGTTAATAGATCCTGGACAATGGCCGCCGCTTTTTCGCCGGATTTTTGGATGGTTAATATGGGTTTAATCAGCGGGCTGTCTTGCTCCAGATCCATCAATAACAGTTCCGGATAGCTAACGATGCCAGATAATATGTTATTCAGATCATGGGCAACACCGCCGGCCAATGTGCCGATGGCTTCCATTTTTTGGGCACGCTGCAGCTGGGCCTGCAAATCCTTTTTCTCGATATCGGCCAGCTTGAGGTCCGTTATGTCGTTGCCGATACTTAAAATTTCTTTAATCAGCCCATCATCATTAAAAATCGGTTTATAAGTCCAAGCAATCCAAACCCGTTCTCCGTTTCTGAGTTTGGTCTCGTTCTCACTGACTAACGGTCGATCCGGATCCCGCTGTAGAACATGGATCCAATTGGCAAAATCTTGGCGGGTGGTTCTGCTTTTGGGCCACATAATTTCGGCGGCAGCCGTGTTGAAGAATTCCGTTTCCGTGTAGCCGAAAAACCGTTGTGCAAATTTGTTGGAAAACGTGATTCGGCCCTGCGTGTCAATTCGCAGGATAATGCTGTTGGCGGTTTCAACAAGCTCGCGATATTTATTTTCACTTTGTTCAAGCCTTTTAAAGGACATGGCATTCATAATGCTGGTCGCCAATTGGGATGTCACGCCCATTAAAAGGTTAACATCGCTTTGCCGCAGCGGTGTTTTGGATTTGATATTGTCGACCGCCAAAATTCCCAACGGCTCCTGCTCGTAAACGATGGGAACGCATATAACCGATCTGCCACCCATACTTTTGGCAAAATCCAGGCTTCGCGGAGAGAGCGTATCTTCGATTTCAGTGATATCATTGATTAAACGCGGCTTGCCCTCCCGCATGGCCTGCACGAACAAACCCTTGGATTCGGGATTTTTTAAATTAAATTCGAGGCGAGATAAAAATTTTTCTTGTTCCTTTGTATGGCCGTATCCGGCGCTAAATTGCAAATGGGTCTTTTTCTCGTTTGCGAGCATGATCATGCCGCGATCAAAATGAAGACGTTTTTCCATAACCTTGGCGACACTGTGGAGCAGTTCGTCAACCGCCAGTATTTTGGAGGCCACCTGACCGATCTCCTGGATCAGTACAGTATTATTATAGCGGATGTTACTTTCCTGAATATGATCTTCAGCAGCCAATTTCTGAGCTTTGACGGTATGAATCAACTCCTGTTTTTCCAGATATTCGGCATAAAAAGATATCCCCATCGCCACCAGAGCCAAAGGTATGAATACAATGCCCCAGATTAACGGGGCCATAAACCAGAAAAGTAACAGGGATAAGGGCGCAGCAAGCAGCAGAAAATAATTGCGAATGCGCTTCCAGATAAGTGAAGGTGTCTTTTCCCAGGTGATGACATAACGGCAGTGCTTATGATCATTATGAAAACATTCAGGATGCTCCACTTTGGCAAATTTATCCGTAAACAGCTTTGCGATGGCCTCAAAAGTACCGGCTCGATTCTCGCACTGGTAGGATTTCTCATCAACACCCGGTTTGGGTTTGGAAATAATTTCAACTGAGGTGGGCCCCGTTTTTTTTACGCTGACAGCAGCGCCGCGGCTTAGAATGGGATAATATTTTTCCGTTAACAAATATCCTGCCGTGGGGCTCATGAGTCCAATCATTAATTGCTTTGCGGCGCCAAATCCCGCACCGGATGCGGTATAACGGCCCACTTCCTTTGATATCTCATGGTCACCTGTTTTTTGAACGAGGATTTTGTGAAATCGATCTATTTGCTCCTGGTTAAACCAGTGGGCCGGATCTTCCACCTCGTAACGGGTTATTCCGGCGTAGTCCAGAACGGCATCAATGCTGACATAAGGATAATGCTTGCCGATGAACTCCACATAATTCTTAATCAGGCGACTGCTGTATAATGGTGCTTTATTATTCATGCTGACAGCTCGTTATGCATTTCTTTTAGAATGTGCATGTCAACGGAGCGGACATGTTGAGATCTTTAGCCGCCGATGTGCTCAAGGCGATTTTGTCTGCGGGCCATTCATATTTTACATGATTTTAGCCTGGGAATACAAGGCCAAAGAATTATCTGCAATAATTGCAAAAGGATATTGCCGCTGCAAGGTGTCATCCGGTGGGGTGCACAATTTTTGAAGCCGGCACCAACTGAACCTGTTTTCGCAGTTCCGGCAACACGTCCCGTAATATCTTGTATGTCGTTGTATGCGGATGCATAATACCCACCGCTTGGCCGTTGCGCTTGGCAATCCGCACGAGTTCTTTGATTTGTTTGCGAATAAAATCAGGCGTTGGATAATGGTCAATAAAAACGTCGCGCTGGGCAAAAGGAATCTGAAACAGCCGTGCCGATGGCTCGCATAAAGATTCCGGCGATGTGCGGCTGTCGATAAAATAGAGCTCCCGTTGCTTTAAAACCGAAAATATTTGGTATAATTGGGTCGATTCCGCCGTTAAGCGTGAGCCCATATGATTATTGACGCCTTTCACATTCGGCAGGGCGTTGAGGTTTGCATCAAGCTGGGCAATCAATTCATCGGCCGACATGGAGGTCAGCAAGGTTCCGGGGCCAGGGTCCACCTCGGGATACTCAACCGGCTCCATAGGTAAATGCAGCATTATTTCCAAGCCCTTTGATGCTGCTAGTCGAGCGATGCTCTGTTGAAAGGGGCTGTGGGGCAGGATCGAAAACGTCAGGGCTCCATCCAACTGTGCAAATTCTTTGGCAATTTTTTTATCGTAACCCAAATCATCAATAATCAGCGCCACTAATGGCAAGGTTTTGCGGGTTACCGGTTCGGGAATTTTCTGTGGAATATTTTTTTTGGCCAGCGGTCTGGCAGGCGGGCCTGTCTCTTTAGGATAAATTTCAAATGTTGGTTTCGGCCTTGGCGGCGATGTCTTGGCCGGCGGTGATGGGGTTGCCTTCGACGCTGGTGTCGGCGGGATCAGATAATAAAGCAAAACACCCGTGGCGATGACCACCACGGCCACTATGGCCAGGCCGGCCAGTGCTTTGAATAAGGGTCGTTTAGCAGAGGCTTTTTTCCGCGGTTTTTTTGGGCGTCGTTTGGTACGGGTTGGTTTTCGTTTAGCCATTTAAGCTTTTAAAGATGTCATAACTGTTCAGGATTTCAAGCGCCCGTACAACCTGATTATCGGTCAGGAGCCGATCGCGTTTCAACGGGCCGACGCGAAACTGCATTTCTTGGCTCTGGGATTCGGGTGTTTGGGTTTTATCATCTTGTGTTTTATTTTTTTCAGGTTCAGCTTCAAGATGATTTATCAAATCTTTTTCTTTTAATAAGCCTTCTTCCTGCGACTCCTTAGGATCAATGCGTTTGTGTTGTAAAACGATATCCGGTTCGATTCCCTTGGCTTGAATGGATCGTCCGTTAGGGGTGAAATATCTGGCAATGGTTAATTTAACACCGGAGCCGTCTCGCAGTGTCTCCACGGTCTGCACGGATCCCTTGCCAAAAGATGTCGTGCCCAATATCAGGGCCCGTTTTTGATCTTGAAGCGCTCCAGCCACGATTTCAGAAGCACTGGCGCTTCCACCGTTAATCAGCACAACCAACGGATAGCTGCGCACCTCCACATCCGGTGTGGCCATGTACTCTTTTGTATTTT